>JAQBVH010000531.1 GCA_027623615.1 Planctomycetota bacterium
GGGAGGACAAGCCGCTCCCGATCTACGGCGACGGCATGCAGATCCGGGACTGGCTCTACGTGCGCGACCACTGCGAGGCCATCCTCGCGGTGCTCGAGCGCGGCCAGATCGGGCGCGTCTACAACATCGGCGGCCACAACGAGTTCCCCAACCTGGACATCGTCCGGATGATCCTGCGCCACTTGGACAAGCCCGAGTCGCTCCTGACCTACGTCCAGGATCGCCCGGGCCACGATCGGCGCTACGCCATCGACGCTGCGCGCATGGAGGAGGAGCTGGGTTGGAAGCCCCGCTTCACCTTCGAGGAGGCTCTCCCGATGACGATCGACTGGTACCTGGCCCAAGACGCGTGGTTGCAACGGGTTAGGACCGGGGCTTATCGCGAGTACTACCAGGCGCAGTACGGCGCCTGAGCTCCGCGGCAGCGAATCGGCCTCCGCGGCCCGCCGACCGGTCATATTTTCCACCCGCTCGAGCCATCAGACCGGCGGCCGGAGGTCAACCACTTCCCGCTTCCTGCCGATGAAGGGGCGGGGGAGGTCCCAACCGCAACACGCGGAACCCTCTCCCGAAACCCAGGTTACGGCTTCGCTCCCTCCCCGGCGTCCCCTCCGGTTCCCATGCCCCACCGCCTCGTCCTCCTCGTCCTCCTCGCCCTCTTGGGCGTGGCCGGATGCAACTCGGTCTCCCAGCCAGGCAAGCGGGAACTGCAGTACATGAATCCGCGCGGCTTCGGGATCAAGTACTTCAACAATCCCGAGGAGGAGAACTACGCCACCCTGGGGGACACCGTGGTCTTCTTCGACACGCTGCACCCCGAGGAGTTGGCCGGCAACGCCAAGGTCGACATCGATGGCACCGTCCTCCTGCCCGAGGTCGGCAACGTGCACCTGGCCGGGCTCACCCGCTCGGAGATCGAGGCCCGCTTGACGGAACGCTACTCGGTCTACTACGAGGAGACCGACATCGTCGTCGACCTGAAGACCAAGGGGAAGGTGTACTTCGTGATGGGCGAGGTCGGGAAGACCGGGGAGCAGAAGCACCCTGGGGACCTGACGGTCTTCCAGGCAGTGCTCCGCGCAAAGCCCGACGAGCAGAGCGCCAACACGGGCCGCATCCTGTTGATCCGCCCGGACCCGGTCGACCCGGTCATCCTGCGCTTCAACATGAAGGACATGGTCCCTGGCGGGGACTCTTCGTTCAACTACCAGGTCCTGGCCTACGACATCATCTACGTACCGCCCACGATGCTGGCGGAGTTCGCTTACTTCCTGCGCTCGTTGCTCTTCCCGGTGGAAGAGGTCCTGCGCGGTGTCGGTGGCGCGCTCCTCGGAGTCGGCGGACGTCGCTCCTTCCGCCGCGGACGGCGGAACAACAACGACTTCGGAGGCGGCTTCTAGCCGGGAAGCGAGCGTCATGCCGGTCGAAGTCGAGAGCACAGGTCAGGTCGGCGAGTTCCTGCGTCTACTGCGCAGCCGCGCAGCCTGGATCCTGATTCCGTTCGCGATCATCTCCAGCCTGGGGACTGCGATCGCGGTCATCATCCCCAAGAAGTTCGTCTCCACGACGCGCATCATGGTGCACGACGTGCCCGGTGCCGGGTCGAGCACGTCGGAAGGGCGCGAACAGGGCAAGGTCGCCAAGCACTTGATCCTGTCCCCGCGTCGCGTGCAGTCCGTCATCGTGCAGGACCTGGGCTGGCCCTTCCAGCAGCTGACCGACGCCGAGCAGGAGGCCCTGATCGTGAAGGTCATGGGCAACCTGTCCGTCGAGACGCCGAACATGGGTCTCGGCGTGTTGCAGCAGATCGTGTCGATCAGCTACGCCGACACGAACCGCAGCCGCGCCTACGAGTTCCTGTCTGCTGTCAGCGAACGCTGGCGCAACGAGGTGCTCGAGGCCTCCCGCAATGCGAAGACGGCCGAGTACGAGAACTTGACCAACCGCATGCGACAGATGGAGACCCGCGAGAAGGTCATCGGTGATGAGATCGCCGAGATCCACCGCAACAACGACATCCCGCCCTGGAACCCCGACTCGCGGGGTGAGCGCCCGGTCGACGCGTCCTTCCAGCGCCTGGACGAGCTACGCCTCTCGCGGGCCGAACTCGATGCCACGATCGAAGAGGCGGAGCTCAAGCTCGAGGAGGACGAGAAGCTCTACGAGCTGATGGACGACGAGGTTCCGCTCAAGGAGACCGAGGTCGGCATCGATCTGACCGAGGAGATCCTCGCGCACGAGGAGAAGATCGTCGAGCTGCGCGCCGAGATCCAGCGTCAGCGCTACAAGTCGGAGCACACCAAGTACAAGCAGATCATGGACGAGATCCGCGAGCGCGAGGATGTCATCCGCTTGCTCGCGGAGAGCGCCACCTCAGGATCGGTCACCGAGACCAAGCGTCTCCCGAACGTCGACAAGCTCACGGCGGCCCAGCAGCTCGAGAAGGACCGCATCGGCCTCGAGCGCCACTACAAGCATCACGAGGACCTCGGCCGCGAGCTGGCCAACGTCGAGGCGCGCACCAAGGAGCTGCAGTCGGTCTACCAGCACCTCCAGACCCTGATGGGTGAGCGCAGCCGCCTGCACGCCAACCTGATCGAGATCGGCGGCGCGCACAACAACATGCGTCGCGAGATCGACATCCTCAAGAGCTCGGCGGGCAACCCCTTCACCGTCCTCGACGAGCCCAAGATGCCGGTGCGGCCTACCCAGCCGGATCCGGTGTTGATCATCGTCTTCTCGATCTTCGCCAGCTTGGCCCTCGGCTTCGGCCTGGCGATCGCGCTCGAGTTTTCCAAGAGCTGCTTCCGCAGCGTCAACGACGTCACCCGTGTGATGGTCGTGCCGGTGCTCGGGACCGTGAACAAGATCGTGACGCGCAAGGACCGGCGCAGAACGCTGGTCGGTCGGGTCACCCTCGGCGGGTCGACCTTCCTGTTCGTCGTGGCGATCGGTTTCATCACCTGGGCCTGGGACTCGCGTCCTGACCTGCTCACCGACGACCTGCGTGAGTCGATCGACTCGTTCCGCAGCTCGTTCGAATAAGGCGAGCGGGGGCCTCCAGAGGTGCGCGACCTTCTCGTCACGCTGATTTGCCTGGGGGCACTGCCCTACTGCTTCAAGCGTCCCGTCATTGGGATGCTGTTCTTCTCGGTACTGGCGTACATGCGCCTGCAGGACCTGTCCTGGGGCTTCGCGCGCGGCCAGCGCTGGTCGTTCTACGTGGCGATCGTCACCTTCGGGGGCTGGGTCGTCTCACGCGAGAAGCAGGCGCCGGTGATGGAGGTGCGCACCTGGATGATGGTGGCGCTGATGTTCCTCGTCGGAGGCGGGCTGTTCTTCGCCCGAGGCGAGGTCCCAGTCGATCCGACGCGCTACGTCGAGTACGTGAAGATCATCTTCATCTCGATCTTCACCACGGCCATCATTCGCACCCGGGAGCACCTACGCATGCTCATCTGGGTGATCGCCATGTGCTTCGCCTTCTACGGGGTGAAGAGCGGCGTGGCAGGCATCGTCAAGCTCGGTAACGTCTACATCAAGCGGGGCCCGGGCGGCATGCTCGAGGACAACAACGACTTCGCCCTCGCTCTGGCGATGTCGATCCCCTTGCTCTTCCACCTCGGGACCTCGGAGCGGCGCGCGATCCTACGCAGAGGGGTCTTCGCGATGATCCCCCTGACGATGATCACGATCGTCCTGACCCGCTCGCGGGGTGGCACCCTGTCGATGGCGCTGGCCT
>JAQBVH010000532.1 GCA_027623615.1 Planctomycetota bacterium
GTTCTGCGGCGTTCCTGCGCTCGCGAGCACGAGGACGCGACCGGCCGCGCCGAGCATGTCGAGGTCATGGTTGGCCGTACGGCTCACGACCGAGGCGCGCGGAGACTCGACACGGGTCACCGAGACCGAGGGGCCCAGTTGATCGTGGGCGCGACTCCACGCGGTCCGCGCGAGGAACGTCATCCCGCCCAGCATCAGAAAGGCCAGGGCAGCCGCGGCGACCCAACCCGTCACGCTGTGGCGACCCGCAGCGCGGGCGCTGTGGTCGACGCCGGCTTCCGGGCCCTGGGCCAAGGAGGCCTTGCGCGCCACGGGGGGCGGGACCGGACGCACGGGGGGCGCGTCGACGCCGAGGGTGAACGGCTCGCCTCCAGGGGCCGTGTAGCTCGCATGGGCCGCGCGCGGCAGCGCCTGGGCGGACATCGAGGGCAGGTCGGCCGGCTTGACCGCCCAGGGGTCGCGGGCGGCGATCAGGACGTCCAGGTCGCGGCTCATCTCGTCCGCGGTCATATAGCGCTGCGAGAGGTCGGCCATCGCGCGGCGAACGATGAAGGCCAGGGCATCGGGGCAACGCTTCGCGACCCGCGACAGGTTGCCGTGGGCGGGGAACGAGTTCTCGACCATCGAGAACAGCACCGCGCCCGCGCTGTAGAGGTCGAACTTGACGCCGTCCACGTCCTGAACACGCACACCTCGCATCGCCATGCGCACGAGCTCCGGGTCACGGAAGTACTCGGTGCCGTGGGTGGTCAGGGTCATCGCCGAGGCCAGGGGGGTCACGAGCCCCAGGTCGACCAGGTGTGCCCGCTCGCCAGAGACGATCAGGTTGCTGGGCTTGATGTCCTTGTGCCACAGACCAGCGCGATGGAACCGTGACAGGCTCGCGAGCAGGTCGCTCGTATACCCCATCACGCGCGACAGGCCGCGGTCGCTCAGGCCGTCGTAGGTTGAGTGCGCGTGGAGCTGACGGGTGACCCTGTCCAGGTCGTCGCCCGGAACGTATGGCATCACGTACCAGAAGCTGGCCTCGTTGAGCTCGTGGTCGAGCACCAGACCGAGGCTGCGCGCCGCCTCGAGGGACCGGCTCTCGCGCACGATCTGCGGCATGGTGGAGCCATGGGTAAGGTCGAACGACTTGAGCACGACCTGGCCCGGATCCGCATGGCCAGCTGCCTTGTAGCGGGCGAGAACAGCGTCGCTGGGATGGGCGAGGTACAGACGTGCACCGGAGCCGCCCGGCTCGAGTTCGCCCGTGACCTCGTAGCCCTCGAAGGTCGGTCGCTCCTGGCCGGGGTCGCGGCGACGCCGCTCGGGCGCGCGCGGAGGACGCGCGGACGCCGGGGCGTGGGAGACGAGGTCTGGGAGGCGACGTTCGAGACCATCGGTCAGGGCCCCGAGCCCCAGGAACCAGACCGGGTTCCCCAGGGCCACCCGGTACAGGCTCGCGCCGGAGCCGATCAGCTCCGTGCGGAAGGCGCGGCCGTAGTAGCCCGCGTTGCCGAAGCGACCGATCGCGGCGTTGGCCACGGCCATCGGAACCAGGACCGTGCTGGTCAGGATTCCCCCCGCGAGGTGCAGGCTGTCCTGCACCTGCTTGCCAGCGAACAGGCCGATGCGACCCAAGCCCCTGCCGACCAATCCGATCACCCCGAACACGGTTCCGAGCACGGTGCCGAACACATAGCCGACCACGTTGACCACCATGAGAACTCCAAACAAGGAGGCGAAGACGGCGGCGAGGACCACCAGCGGGGTGCTGTTGAAATCGGCGGTGAGCGCGGCGAGGGTCGTGGGGGCGAGGGATTGCATGGTGGTCGTTGCGTCAGACGCTCTCGGACTCGGCCCGACGCTGGCAGATTCGGTGGTACACCTCTGCGACGGCCTCGTCGAAGGCCGACTCATCCCTCTTCTTGGGACTGAGGTGCAGGCCATTTCGCTCCGCCTCCTCCATTTCCTCCCTGGTGAAGCTGTAGCGGGCAATGATCATGCCCAGGTGCTGCTTGAGCACCTCGCGGACACCGGCGAGTCGCCTGCTGACCGTGGGTTCTGAGGTCCCGAGGGCGGCGGCGACCACTCGGCCGCTCTTGCCCTCCAGGACGCGCTGGCGGAAGACCTCGAAATCCAGGAAGGCCGTCTGGCGCTCCACGGCGCGCAGGGCGGCCTCGACCTTCGCTTCGAAGACGGCGCGCTCGTACGAGGCGTCGGGGCTGGGGCCCGGGGAGGCGCCGCCCCAGCTCTCGTCCAGGGAGGCGGCGCGGACTCCGCCACCGCGCTTCTGGGCGTAGCGGCGGTCGAGCTCGTCCCCCAAGGTGTAGCGGGCAATGGCGAGGAGCCAGGTCGAGAAGCGCGCACCCTGGGTGGGGTCGTGTCGGTCGATGGCGGTCGAGAGGGCTGCCATCGTCTCCTGGGACAGGTCCTGTACGGTCTCCACGCCGATGCGCCCACGCCCCCATCGGGCCAGCTGCGCGCGCAGGATCGGGCCGAAGATCTCCCAGAGTTCAAACCAGGCCGCCGGGTCTCTCGAGCGGAGGCGGGCGATGAATCCGGTGGAGAGGTCGTTCACGTGGTGCTGGGGCGCAGGGGACGAGCGGGTGCGCTACGTGCCGCCAGGGGCTCCATTCTGCCCCGTCCGGGGAGTTCACGGCCTCCAAGAAAAGCGGGCCAAACCTGAAATCCCGGCACCAGGAACCCTACCAAGGTTGCGGAACGGCGGGAGCGCCCCGCCTCGGGCCACGAGGGCCCCGCAACGAGGCAAGCAGCCCACACGAATCCATGATCACTCTCTGCAAGAAGCTCTGCAAGACCGCCCTGGTGGGCACCCTGGCTATCGGCGCCCTCGCGGGCGGGACCCTGCTCATCGCAGGCCCCGAGCGTGGCAAGGCGGTCTTCCACGACGTACGCGCTCGGATCGCGAACGTCATCGATCGCAACATCGACGACCCGGTCGCCCTGCGCAACGAACTCCGTCAACTCGAGAAGGAGTACCCCAAGCGCATCCGCAAGGTCCGCGAGGACCTGGCTGGACTCGAGGGCGACATCACCCAGATCGAGCGGGACCGCTTGATCTCGGTGCGCGTCGTCGAACTCGCCGACGAGGACCTCGCGGTCCTGCGACCGGCTCTCGAGCAAGCCGTGGCCAACTATGGCGACGGCGCTCGTGCCCGCCTGGCAGCCGTGGTCGTCGACGACAGGGTCTTCACCCTGCAGTCCGCGAGCGCCCGCGTCCGTCAGATCGAGAACACGCGCAACGCCCACGCCCGCAGCGCGGAGGAGGCCCAGTACCAGGTTGCCTTCCTGCGTCAGCAAGGTTCGCAATTCGCCGAGGTCCTGGGCCAGCTCGAGGCCGAGCAGGCGGAGTTCACCACCCAGCTCGAAGCCCTCAACCGCCAGGTTGACTCGATTCAGCGCAACGAGCGTCTGATCAGCCTCCTGGAGAAGCGCAAGCGCACCCTCGAGGAGTGCGCCAGCTACGACGTCGAGAGCCTCGACCAGCTGACAGGCAAGCTCGATGAGATCCTCAACCGCCAGGCCGCCGAGCTCAACGTCCTGACCGCAGCCGAAGATGCCGCGGACTACGAGGACATGGCCCGCGAAGAGCTCGCCCGCGAGCGCAACGTGCGCGCCACGATCGACGCCCTCGACGGCAGTCGCTGATCCCAGAACACGCCCGCGACGCTCGATCCCTTCGCTCGTCGCGGCACTGTGTGGCAGGCGCCGCCGGCTCGGTCCCCCGAGCC
>JAQBVH010000533.1 GCA_027623615.1 Planctomycetota bacterium
CCGTGTACCTCGACTTCCGCGACGCCATCCGTCGCGATGGTGAGGACACGATCCGCGCCCGCTACGGGAACCTGTTCCAGATGTACGAGCGCATCACGGGCGAGAACCCGTACGGCGTTCCGATGCGCATCTTCCCCGCCGTGCACTACACGATGGGTGGCCTGTGGGTGGACTACAACCTGGAGACGACCGTCCCGGGCCTGTTCGCCCTCGGCGAGTGCAACTTCTCCGACCACGGCGCCAACCGCCTCGGCGCGAGCGCGCTGATGCAAGGCCTGGCCGACGGCTACTTCGTTGCGCCGGCGACCCTTGCGAGTCACATCGCGGGCCGCAAGCTTGAGCCGATCACGACCGACCACGACGCCTTCAAGGCGGCGGAAGCCGATTCCCGTGGACGCTTCGAGAAGCTGCTCTCGATCGGAGGATCGCGCACGGTCGACTCGTTCCACCGGGAGCTGGGTCTGTTGTGTTGGAACCACTGCGGCATGTCTCGGACCGCCGAGGGCCTGCAGTCGGCCCTGGATCGCGTGCGGGAGCTGCGCGGGGAGTTCTGGAACGACGTGCGAGTCCTCGGCGATGCCGCGTCCCTCAACCAGAACCTCGAGCACGCAGGTCGCGTGGCCGACTTCATGGAGTTCGCAGAGCTGATGATCGCGGACGCCCTGCACCGGGACGAGTCGTGCGGCGGTCACTTCCGCGAGGAGCACCAGACCGACGAGGGTGAGGCGCTCCGCAATGACGAGCGCTTCGCCTACGCCGCGGCCTGGGAGCACCAGGGCGCGGACCAGGAGGCGAACCTCCACAAGGAAGCCCTCGAGTTCGAGAACGTGAAACTGACGACGCGGAGCTACAAATGAGCGCCCACGGCAAAAATGAGATCCGGGTCACGCTCCACGTGTGGCGACAGGAGGGGCCCGAGGCCACGGGACGGTTCGAGGACTACCGGGTATCCGTCAGCACCGACAGCTCGTTCCTCGAGATGCTCGACGTCCTCAACGAGGAGCTGATGCTCGACGGCCGAGAGCCCGTCGCCTTCGATCACGACTGCCGCGAAGGCATCTGTGGCGCGTGCTCCCTGGTCATCAACGGGCACGCCCACGGTCCCGACAAGGAGACGACGACGTGCCAGCTGCACATGCGCCGCTTCCAGGACGGCCAGTCGATCCACATCGAACCGTTCCGTGCGGGCGCGTTCCCCGTGGTCAAGGACCTGGTCGTCGACCGCTCCGCCTTCGACCGGATTCAGTCGGCCGGTGGTTACATCTCGGCCAACACCGGCTCCGCCCCGGATGCCCACGCGGTTCCGATCCCCAAGGATGCCGCGGAAGAGGCGTTCGACGCCGCGGCTTGCATCGGTTGCGGTGCGTGCGTCGCGGCCTGTCCGAACGCGGCGGCCATGCTGTTCGTCGCGGCCAAGATCAGCCAGCTCGCGCTCTTGCCCCAGGGCGGCCCCGAACGAGCCCGTCGCGCCCAGTCCATGGTCCAGGCGATGGACTCCGAGGGCTTTGGCAACTGCACGAACCACTACGAGTGCGAGCAGGCCTGTCCGAAGGCCATCTCGGTCGGCCACATCGCGCGCATGAACCGCGAGTACCTGCGCTCGACCGCCAGCAGCACCTGATCCGGCGCCGAATCGAAAGGACGCCGCCCGCGAGGTCCTCGCAGGCGGCGTCCTCGCTTGGACGCGCGAGCTGCGGCCCCTCTGACGGTTCGACCCGCTAGGTGTCTGCGCCATGGGTGCCATTGGGTGCATGGGTGCAGACAACTGGCAGACGCACCGTCAGGAGCGTCACGCAGAGGCCTTGCGCCTACGCAGTTCGCTCAGAGCCCCGCGACGAGGCGCTCGACCGGCACACCGCTGCGGTCGGCACGCTCAGCGAGGGCCTGGAGCCCCGCGCCGGCGGTGCCGCGCGCGAGGACGAGGCCGGACACCGGGCAGCGACGCAGCACGCCAAGCGCTTCATCTGGTGAGGCGGCGCCGACCGCGGCGCGCCCGAGGGAGCGCAGGGTCGAGATGCGACGACGCCGGCGGCTCGGGTCCGGGTCCACGACCAGCACCGGCTCGGTCCCGTCCGCGTCCGCCCCATCGAGGCGCACCTCGCAGCGAGTTCCCCTACCCGGCGCGGTCTCGACCACACACTCCGCCTCGAGGCGACCCAGGCAGGCGCGCAGGCTGGTCCCGCCGTAGCCCGTGCCGTCCCCGGAGACGCGCTCGGGGGAGAGCAGCCGCTCGAGGCGCTCGCGACTCATGCCCCGGCCCTGGTCCTCGATCGTCACCGCCACTCGACCGTCGTCGAGGCGCTTGCCCTCCACGCGCACCTCGTCGCCGTCGCTGGAAGCCTCGACCGCGTTGACGACCATGTTGTGCACGAGCCGCTCGAGGGTCCCGAGCTCCGCGCGCACGTGGAGGTCGAGCGGGCAGCGCACCTTGACCGCGACCTGCCTCCCCCAGCGCGACACGCTGTTGGCTGCGCGGGCCTGGGCAAGCAGGATCGAGCGCAGGACCAGGCGTTTCGCGCCGAACGAAGAGGGCGCGTCGCTCAAGCTGCTCGCGCAGAGCTCACGGGCGGTGGCGAGCACCTCCTCGAGCCCACCCAGTGCGCTGAGCTGTTCCTCTGCGCGCACGCGGTCGAGCTGCATGAGCGCGAGGGTGAGCTGGTTGCGCAGGTCATGCGTCAGGGCAGCCGCTTGACGCCCGAGCTCGCGCTCGCGCCGGGCAGTGGCGCGCTCTTCCCGATGCTCGACCGTGCGCACCACGCCAGCGACGAGCTCGGCGAGCGCGACGAACGCGGCCCGACCAAGGGGCAAGGCCCGGTCGGAGACCACCCGCAGGAGTCCCTGCGGCTCGACCCCGGGTCCCGGTCGCACGTAGAGCTCGCGGCCGTCGCCAGCGGCGAGCCGCGGGTAGCGGCGCCGGTCCTCGGCCCCGATCAAATGCACCTCGGCGGGAGCGACGCGAGCAGCCAGTGCCCAGTCGATCGCCCGTGGGTTGCGCGCTCCTCCGCGGGGCGCCCCCGGTGCCAGCCACTCGACCCGGCGCGCACCCAGCTCACGGCGAACCTCCTCGAGGAAGCCCTCGAGCTCCCACGGTGTCGCCGGCCCCTCGACCCAGTCTCCCCCGAGGCCGCGCCAGGCCTGGGTGCGGGCCAGGCTCTCGAGCAAGCCCCCTCCGGGACGGGTCACCTCGATCCGTCGAGACTGTTGGGGGGACTCCTGGTGGGGCTCTTGGGCCATCTCGGAGGCAGTCTGCCGCCCTTGGGAGGGCGAAGGAAGCATCGATCGTACGACCCGTCGCCCGGATTCCCGGTCGGGGGGCGCGACCGGGGCCTGCAGCCTTCCTAGTGGGGGTGGAGCGGGTTCCCTGGCCCAATCCCGGCCCCTCCGGGCCCCCTGAGGGCAGGCTCCGTTCCCCCTTCGTAACACGACCGCAGCACCCCTTGAATCCGTCCCGATCGGCCAACCCAACCCTTGGTAGGCTGAGCCGGTATCCCTACCGTGGATCCCCTCGGACCCAGATCTGGGCACACCCCTTGCACCCCGTGACCCGACGCGGCCCTCTGGTCGCGCCTGTGGGTACCCAACGAACAGACCTCAGCTGTCTTTCACCATGAAGAAGCTCATCATCCTCGGCGCCCTCGTGGCAGTCGGCACTCTCGGGTTGCAAGACGTGACCCAAGGCCACGGCGGAACCTACCGCGGGCCTGGTGACACCGTGCCCCCCGGCG
>JAQBVH010000534.1 GCA_027623615.1 Planctomycetota bacterium
GATCGACATGCCGCATGAGAGTGAATCACACCACTAGCGGCGTCGAGCTCCCAGCGTCGAGCTAACGGCGCCGGCTGCGGCGCGGCGGCTCGCCGAGCAGCTCGATCTCGGCCAGGCCCACGGCCTGCTTGCCGGTCTCGCGGCGACCGTCGAGGCGCACCTCGAGGCTGCGGATCTTCTGGGGTCGGTCGAACTCGAGCTCGCCCCAGGTGAGGCCGTCGGCCGGCAGCGTGACCTGGTAGGAGTCCTCGCCGTTGACCAGCACGGTGCACTGGGTGATCACCTCGAAGGAGCCGACCAGGTGCAGGGCCGACGCGGCCGGGGAGATGCGTAGGGCCTGGGCCCGCGCGGGCTCGCGCAGCTCGATGCGCACCCAGGGGAAGGCGTCGTCGTTGTTGGGTTGCCAACGGGTCGCGTGCCGGTTGTCGAGGACGCGGTCCGCCGTGAGGGTCTTGTCGTTGCCCTCGCTCGAGGCGCTGACCAGGGACACGTCCAACTCCAGCCGGCTGCGCTTGGGATCGTCCTCGACCAGGTGCCGGCGTTGAAACGTCTGCGGGCTGAGCAGCACGTCCACCTCGATCGGCTTGCTCTCGAGGATCTCGAGCTGTCCGTGGTTCTCGATCGGGTCTCCGAACGCCACGGCGTGGGCCCGGGCACGAACCGTGTGCTTGCCGAGGGTGGGGAAGGTGTAGCGCGCCGCGAAGCGGTCTCCTTCCCAGGCCTTGTTCGGGTTGCCCTTGGCCGTCGCGACGACCTCGCCGTCGACCAGGTACTCGACCTTGATGATGCGCAGGCCCGCGCGGTCGGAGGCCTGCTCCTTGCGCCGGTTGACCAGCGCCTCCTCGAAGCCGGTGATCCACATGGCCAGCGTCTCGTCGCCGGTGGCGTAGAACTCGACCTTGCCGCCCTTGCTCTCCCAGCCCTTGGGACGGCTGTTGACGCCAGGGCCGGTGGCGGACGCGGTCGCGCGCGAGAGGAACAGGAGCGCGAAGCAGGTGTCGTGCTCACCACCCCACTCGCCGCCGCCCATCTGCATCTTGACCAGCTTCTCGGCGCCGAGCGGATACCACGCTTGCTTGCCGATCATCTCGGTCTGGTAGAGCGCGCCGACCCGCTCGATTCCGTAGAGGTAGTACAGGTGCTGGCCGCCGCCGGGGCTCCTGTCCACGGACCAGTTTTGCGAGAGCCACTCGAAGGCCATGCGCTCGGACTGCTGGGCCGGGCCGAACACCTTGCGCCCGAGCTTCTCGCCGTACGCCTCGCGCGCGGTGCCGATGATGCACAGCCCCGCCGCGGTCATCGAGCCCGTGGGCGCGCCGTTGGGATCCCCGCGATAGGTGAAGCCCGCGACCTTGCGCTTCCCGCTGCGCGAGCCGGCGTCCGCGCCTTCCCATTCCAGCTCCTCGATGGCCGTTTGGTGGAACTCCAGCGCGTTCTGGATCAACCGCTGCCACAGGTCCTTCGGGGTCTTCACCCCGAGCTTGTGGGCGGCCCAAAGGCCCAGGGCGGCGTACTGGATGTTGGACAGGTCCGCCCCGCCGCCCGGGTAGCCGTAGGCGCCCGGTTGGTTGCCCTTCTCCCAATCGATGAGCAGGTCGAGGATCTCCGCGGCCCAGGTCTGCAGGTCCTCCTCTTCCATCTGCCCCGCGAGCGCGGCGAGCAGGAGCAGGTTGCAGCCAGCCGAGTAGGTCTTCTGCGGCGGATGGGCGCGCAGGTAGCGCAGGCCGTTCTGGATCGCTGGGTGGGTGACGGGGATGCCCTGCTTGACCAGCGTGTAGAGGGCGAGGGATGTGCCACCGTTCGGATAGCGGTCCTGGTGCGTCTCCCAGGAACCGTCACGGTGCTGGCGGGCGAGGAGCCACGCGACGCCGCGGTCGATCGCCTCGTTGATCGCGGGCTGGAGCGCGCGCACGCTCGGCGGCGCGGGCTGCTTGAGGCCGGTAACCGAGCCGGCCTCGGCGGGCGCGGGCATCAGCGAGCGCATCTTCTTGACCCGGCGCTCGAGGTCGGCCTCGCTGAGGTCCTTGTTCCACAGGCGTAGCTCGTAGAGACCGCCGACGATCTGGTGGACCTCGTTCGAATCCTTGAAGGCGCCGGCCGCCAGGAGGTGATCGCGCTTGTACAAGACCTCGCCGCCGTGCTCGGCGAACTCGGCGACCTCGACCCCGTCGACGTACAGGCGCTGCACGACCCCGTCGTAGACGCCGGCGACGTGGTACCAGCGACCGCTCTGGAAGGGACGCGGGGAGCTCAGGTAGTGCAGTCGCGGGTGCGCCTGGGTGGCGAGGCCGAAGCACAGGCGATCATTGCGGATGCCGAGCATCCAGCCGGCCTCGTCGTCGCCGTTGTCCTCGATCGCGCACAGGAAGCTGCCCCAGGGGGCGGCCTGGTCCACGGCGACCCAGCCCTCGACGCTCATCAGCCGCTGGGGCAGGACGTCGGAGGGCAGGCGCCCGGCGCTCTGCAGGTAGCCGCCCTTCTCGGGCAGGACCAGGGCCTGCTGCTCACCCTCGCCCAGGAACTTCGTGGCGCCCGTGGGTCGTAGGGGTGGTTGCCCGAACACCGCGTAGAAGCTGCCCCCCTCCAGGCTGGCCTGGTCGAAACGCCAGTGCACCATGAGCTCGTCCTCGCGCTGGGCTGCTGCCACGGACGAGAGGAGCAGGAGGGGAAGGATCCGGTTGCTCATGGGGAAGGACGGGGCGGGGGAGGGCCACGATGAAGGATACGTCAGTTCTGCGCCCTGGCCAGAAGGCTGTCGAAACCCGCCCGAGTGGCTACGGTACCCAGGCAACGGAGGCGATCATGTCGAGACGCATTGAAGCTTGGATCGTGGTGTGTTGTCTGGCCGGGTGTGCTCTACCGCCTGAGGCCCGTGAGGAAACGGCGGTCCTGGAACAACCCGCTCCGCTTCCGAGGCCGACGGACCGGTGGGGGCGTCCACTTCCCGAATTCAAGCTCCAGCGCGACCTCGAGGGGCCACGCGCGATCGAACCGGCGCATGCCCAGCTGGCGGCCCTGCCGGGCCCGACCGCCAGGGCCATCGAGACCGCCCGACCTGCCTTGGACCCCGTGCGTGCCCAGCTCCGGGACGCGCGCCTCGTCCGCTTCCAGGCCAAGAACGAGGAGAGCCTACGCGCCTTGGTCGATCGGGTCCAGGTGACCACCGGCCTGCCACTGGTCGTGACCGAGGCGGCGGAGAATCTCTGCTACGACGGGGGCGTCGTGTTCAACCTCGACCTGTCGAGCCCGATCGGGGCCCGGGACCTTCTCAATCTGATCGACGATCAGGCTGGCGACGAGGTGACCTGGACCGTCGCGCACGGCGCGATCCTGTTCACCGCCAAGGAGAAGCTGGCCGCGTCGAGCCGCGTGATGCGGCTCTACGACATCCGCACGTTGACCACGCCGCGCACTTCATTCAGTGGCCCGCGCATCGATCGCATCCGGCTCCTCGACGAGCTCGAGGACGACGACGGCGGAGGTCCTTTCGGCGGCCCGATCGAGTCGGTCGAGCAGACGACTCCGGAGGAGGTCATGGAGCTGATCCAGGCCAACGTCGCCCACGACACCTGGGAGAACGACGGCGTCAGCATCGACCACACCGAGGGCCTGTTGATCGTGATCCACAGCCTGGAGGTGCAGGCGCAGGTGCGCCAGTTCCTCCAACAACTCGGCGCGTTCTGACCCGCAACCGATCGCAACAGGGTGTCCCCGTCGTT
>JAQBVH010000535.1 GCA_027623615.1 Planctomycetota bacterium
TCGCTTGGAACGAGTCCTTGCGCCAACCGCTCGCGGTGTAGGCCATGCCGTGGCCGACGGCTGGCATCGGGATCGCACCGGCGGTGTGACCTCCGCACCTCCACAGGAGCTCGCCCGACTGCAGGTCGTAGCAACACACGGTCGCGCCGTTGACCAGGACCTGCTCGCGGCCTGCGTGAGTGAAGATCCGGGGCGTGCTCCAGTTGGACGTCTCGTCGCGGTCCTGCCGCCAGCGGTCCTCGCCCGTGCGCTTGTCGATCGCCACGACGTAGGACTGCCGCTCGGTGTCGACGACGATGACGAGCGTGTCTCCCCAGAGCGCCGGCGAGCTGCCCTCGCCGAGCGAGTCCTCGATGGCCTGGTGCTCGAACCCGCGCTTCCACACGAAGCCTCCCGCGAGGTCGTAGCAGTAGAGTCCGAAGGAGCCGAAGTAGGCGTAGAGGTGCTGCCCATCGGTCACTGGCGACGCCGAGGCGAAGCCGCCCTTGTTGTGGTGACCCTGGTGCGGCATGGCCTCGTGCACCGTCCGACTCCAGAGGTGGTCGCCGGTCGATCGATCCAGGCAGAGGATCTTGAACCGCTGCGGCAGCCAGCTCCCGACGACCTGAGGGTGCTCGTTGATGTTGGGTGTGCCCGTGGGGATGACGTCGGGGACCGGCCTGTCCTCGTCGAGCGCGACCGCGGTCAGGAGGAAGATGCGCTCACCCCAGACGAGGGGGGTGCCGTGTCCGCTGCCCTCGATCGGCGTCTTCCAACGCAGGTTCTCCGTCTCGCTCCAGGTGATCGGGGGGTGGGCGTCTGGCGCGACGCCGTTCCAGGTCGGCCCCCGCCACTGCGGCCACTGCGCCAGCGGGTCCGATGTCGTCGGGGCCGGCCCGGCGCAGCTCAGGCACAGCAGCGGGATCGAGATCAGGAGCTTCATTACAGGTTCGCGCGTGGCGGACACGAGCCAGATCACCATTGATGAGTTGCCCTGCGCCAGTCTCTTCTTGTCTCTCCGGTGCAGCGCCTGATCTCCGAGGCCAGTCCGGCCGTGCCCTGGATCTGCGAGGCGTGGTGTGCACGGGAGAGCTAGGCTGACAGGCGAGGCGCCGCCGCGCACGGCGCGCGCCCTGCCCCCATCCGCCCGCTCCGTATGTCACGCACCCTCGCCATCGGCGATCTTCACGGCAACCTCGTCCCGCTCGAGCACCTCTGGCGCGCGATCGACCCCCAACCCGGCGATCGCGTCGTCTTCATCGGCGACTACGTCGACCGCGGGCCGGACTCCAAGGGCGTGATCGACTTCTGCCTTGCTCTGCCCTCGGAGCTGGACGTCACCTTCCTGTCGGGCAACCACGAGGAGAAGTTCCTGCTGGCGCGCATCGACCACACGGAGCTCGCGCACTGGCTCCAGGCGTGGGGCGGCGGCGCGACGCTCGCGTCCTATTGGCCTGGCCAGTTCGACGCTGTCCCCGAGGACCACTGGGAGTTCTTGCGCAAGGCCAAGCCCTACCTCGAGACCGACACGCACATCTTCGTGCACGCCAACCTCGAGCCCGACGTGGCCCTCGCGGACCAGCTGCCGTTCACCCTCATCCACAAGAAGTTCGGCACCCCCGAGCCGCACCTCTCCGGCAAGGTGATGGTCTGCGGCCACACGGCCCAGCGCTCGCACGTGCCGCTGAACCTGGGGCATGCGGTCAACATCGACACCGACCCGGGCCGCGGCGGGTGGCTGACCTGCCTGCATGTGGAGGCGCACGAGTACTGGCAGGCGAACGTGAACGGTGAGCTGCGGCGAGGGGAGCTCGGCCCGCCGGTCGTCCCCGCGGTCTAGACGCGAGCGCCTCAGGCGCCGGCGCCGCCCGTGCGTGGACGGGGCCTGTGTCGGGCGGGCGTCGAGCGCGCTCGAGCCGCGTCCGCGACGACGCGCTCGAGCTCGGCCAGGTAACCGAGGAAGCGCTTGCGCCCCTCCCGGGTGAGCTCGTAGATCGACTGCGGGCGGCCCACCCCCGGACCTCGCGCGCCGACGACGAGCCCAGCCTCCCCCAGGGTCCTCAGGTGCCGACTCAGGTTGCCGTCGGTCAGGTCGCAGAGCTGCTTGAGGTCGTTGAAGGCGATCCCCTGCGGCTCCGAGACGAGGGCGGTCAGGATCCCGAGCCGTGCCTTCTCGTGGAAGACGCGCTCCAGGCCGGTGTAGTCGAAGCGCGCGCGGCGCGCGCCGTCCATGGCGCTCACGCCCGGGTCTCCCTGGGATCGAGCGGGAACTCCGCACCCTCGGGATGGCGGGCGAGCAGCACGGCGGACCAGAGCTGCCCGACGCCGAACACGACGCCCATCGTCCACGGCGACAGCGCGGCGCCAGGCGCCTGCGCAAGGACCCAGGCGGCGCTCGCGAAGTACCAGCATCCGATGGCGCCGACCCCCTCGGGCAACCGTGGCAGGGAGGCGAAGATCCCGAGCGAGAAGCACAGCATCCAAAGCCCGGGCAGGAGCGAGAAGACCTCGTCGGAGCGACCTCCGAGGGCGAGGGTCAACACCCCGGCGGCGCCAAACGCCGGCAGGAGGGCGAACAGGGTGTGCAGCAAGCCGAAGCGCTCCTGGCGCGAACAGGAGAGGTGATAGCGCCGCCCGACCTCGAGGGTGAGCGCCAGCACCCCGAGCAGGGCCAGGCCTACCCAGAGCCCCAGGTAGGCCTGGCGCTCCGCCAGCGCCTCCCCCACCCAGGCCGCCTGCACGAGCGCCCCGGCCACGCCCAGGCCCGCGCTCCAGGCCACGGTCGCTGCCCGGTAGCCCCGCACGGGATTCGAGCGCGAGAGCTGCGCATGGATGACGTCGATGTGGTCGAGCGCGTCGTGAACGTTCATTTGGGCACCTACGTGGGGTTTGGGTCGGGCAATGGCCGCTCAATAGCTTTGCCTTACAAAGTTTGCGGCGCAAAGTTCCGCAGGTCAAGCGCCGCGCCCCAGTGTCTCCCCACCCGCTTGCGCCCAGCAGGCGGTCGGGCTATCATCAGAACCATATTCGCATTCGTAATGAGCCAGCCCCACCCCGCCTGGGCCCCTGCCCTTCAAGCCCGCAGTCGCCGCACCATGGACCGCATCACGGCGGCCGCCCTCGCGCGGCTCGGCGATGGCACCTTCGACGAGGTCGCGGTCGCCACCCTCGCGCGCGAGGCGGGGGTCATCGTCGGTGGCTTCTACGCGCGCTTCAGCGGAAAGGAGGCCGTGCTCGAGTACCTGAACCTCGCGGTCCTCGGCGGCGTCCTCGCGCGGGCCCGGGGAGCGCTCTCGCCCGAGCAGAGCGCTGGTCTCGGCGCCCGCGAGGTCATTCGCAGCTTCGTCGATCTCTCCGTGCGCAGCTTTCGCGAGCACCGCGAGGTCTTCCAGCAGATCTCCCTGCGCAGCCGCACCAGCCGCGACCACGACTTCCGCGCTCGGGTGCAGGCCGCGAACCGCGAGGTGCACGACCTCTTCCGCGCGCGCCTTACCGAGCGAATCGCGGAGTCCGCGCACCTTGCCCCCGCGGCCGCCGTGGACGTTGCCCTGACCGCGGTGTCCGGCGCCATGCGCGAGTACGTGCTGTTCACGGAGTTCCGCCCCCAGTTCGAGCCGCTCGAGGACGAACGGCTCGTCGACGAGCTCACCGACCTCTTCTGCAGCTACCTCCGGATCGAAGCATGAGGCCTCTCCTCCACCTGCTGGCGCTCGCCGCGCCGCTCACCGCCCAGGACCTC
>JAQBVH010000536.1 GCA_027623615.1 Planctomycetota bacterium
GCTACGAGCTGGAGCATGGCGGCAGCTGGGAGCTCAGTCGCCGCATGGGCGACCTGGCCCACGCGCTGCGCGATCGCCGCGCGGCGCTCGAGCACGGCCAACGCATGATCGAGCAGGGCGCGCCCGAGCGCGCCGTCGAGAGCTACTTCGACCAGAAGGCCAGCCGCGAGGACCTGACGCGCATCCGCGTCCGCGAGCTGCTCGCCCTGACGGATGATGCCGCCGCGATCGAGGTGGGGTTGGCCGAGCTGTCGCGCAACCTCTACGACACGCCCCAAGCCCTCGACCTGCTCCAGAAGCTGCGCGGCCGCGCGGCGCGCGGTGACGCGCTCCCCGAGGGCTACACCGCAGCGGCCTGGTCCCAACGCCTCGAGGAGTGGACCCTGCGTCTGTACCGCACGAATCCGCGCCTGGTCGCGCCGCGCCTCGAGGTCCTCGGCCGTCGCCGCTTCGCCCTCGGCTCGGACGAGTGGGTCGAGCTCCTGTGGCTGCACCACTTCCTGCCGAGGGAGGAGCGTCCCGACCTGTTCGGCAACCGGCCGGGCGTACGCGTCGTCGGAGAACAGGAGACGGGCCCTGGGGAGCGCGCCGTCGAGCGCTTCCCCTTCAGCCCCAAGGTCCTGGCCGCCGCCGGTCGCTGGGCCAGGCTCGAGGGCGACCTCGACCACGCCGTCGCCTGGGGGCAGTCCCTCTGCGCCCTGCTCGACGAGCCAGAGGAGCGCGAGCGCGAGACGAACCTGCGCGCCCAGGCCCTGGCGCGCTACGCCGCCGAGCTCCTGCTCGACAGCTTCACCCACCCCGACCTGACCTCGGGCTCGCCGACCAGCCTGCGCCTGGCGCGCTTGACCTACACGCCGGCGAACGCGAGCTCGGGCCTGGTGATGGTTCCGGACCGCAGCCACGCCGGACTGCTGCTCGCCCAGGACCTGTTCGGCCTTGGCAGAATCGAGGAGGCACGCGCCGCCCTCGCCGCCCTGCCCGAGCTGCACCCCGAGGCGCTGCTCGAGCGCCTGCAGCGGGCGCGGGTGCACATCGAGCTCGGTCAGGTGGGCGCGGGACTGGTCCAGACGCTCGGCGCGCTGCGTGTCCGGGGCGCGCTCGCAGAGCAGGAGCCCTTCGACCTGCTCCTCGACTGGCAGTCCAGCCTCGACCAGGAGCTGGCGGACCTGACCGCCGCCCTGGTGCGCGCGGGGTTGCGCGGCTGGGTCACGTGACCCAGCGGCGGTCACGCCTCAGGCCAGGGCCGGGTTCTGGGTGTAGGTGCCGGTCAACCGCGCGCGCGCGAGTTCATGACCCGCGAGCGCGGCGCGCAGCTGCGCAATGTCAAATCCCTCGGGCAGGTCGAGGCGCTCGACGTCGAGCGCGATCACCTCGAAGTGGTAGTGGTGCAGCCGCTCGTCGTTCCATGGCGGCGCGGGTCCGTCGTAGCCGAGGTACGTCCCGCCCATGTCGACGTCCCCGGCGAACCAACCGGTGAAGTCGTTGACGCCCTGGCGTGAACCTGCGGGGCCGGCTGGGTCGGACTTGCCCCCCGCGGTCACGCCCTCGGAGCACGCGCCCGCGGCCAGCTCGGTCTGCGTGGCCGGCACATCGACCAGCAACCAGTGCACGAACTCCGTGCGCGGGAGGTCGGCGGGCACGCTGCGCCCCTCCACGTTGACGTCGTCCCCGACCGTCGGCACGTCGTCGTCGATGCAGGTCACGACGAAGGAGGCGCTGCCCTCGGGGACCTCGCTCCACGTGAGCTGCGGGCTGCGATTGTCCGAGAGGGTCACGTGGCTCTCGGGGTGCGGCTTGGCGAAGGCGAAGGCCGCGGGGATCGGGTCGCCGTCGGCGAAGCTATCGGAGCGTAGGAGCATGATCTGGTCGAGCGGTCAACGCACGGGGTCGACCCAGTCGAACGCCAGGAGGCGATCGCCTTCGGGGCCGTCTCCCAGTTCCACGGTCATCGAGAAGCGGCGCCGGTGCTCGACACCGCCGACGTCGAGGTAGCGCACCCAGGAGCGCACGCGCCACGTGTCCGACCGGTCCGCCACGGGCTCGAGCTCGTGGGGCTCGGCGCCCGTGACGAGCCCAGCCTCGAAGCCGGACTCGATCCACTCACCTGCGCGGCGACGCAGGAACTCCGCGCCGGCGCGATCGACGCGCAGCTCGAGCAAGGGAGGGACGAACCCCTCCCGCTCGGCCAGCTCGGCCACCTCCTTGGCGCGATCCAGGGAGCCGCCGAGCTGCGTGACGAAGAAGTGGTGATGGCGACACAGCCCGCTGCCCCCCGTGCGCACCGCCGCGGCGACCGCGACATGGGTCTCGCTCCAGCGGCCGGAGCAGGGCCCCAGGAGTTCGCGCAGCTCGGCGCCAGGGCGGGTGAGCTCGAAGTAGCGGCAGGGCGGATCGTCCGCGCCGGCGATCCCCGGGTCGAGGGTCTCGAGGACGGTGCCAGCCTCGGTGCCAGCCTCGGTGCCAGCCTCGGTGCCAGCCTCGGTGCCAGCCTCCTCGCGCCCAGCCTCCTCGCGCCCAGCCTCCTCGCGCCCAGCCTCGAACGCGGGGCCCGGGTCCACCGCAACCCCCTCGACCGGTGCAGCCGCGACGCCGGGCCCGAGGACTGGCCCGAGCCCTGGCCCGAGCGGAACCACCTCGCGGGTCGCTTCCGCAACTCCCGTGGGCGGGTCGAGCGCGTCCTCGACCCGGGCCGGGTCGACGTCCACGCCTGGCCCGTCACGGACGACCGGCTGCTCCTTCGAGCCGCTGCGTTCGAGGGCCGCTTCACGCTGGTCGTTCGAGTCTCGTGCGAGCACGCGGTCGCCCTCGCCCCCGGACCAGGCCAGTCGCGCGACCAGGACCAGCGCGGCGACGAGCAACACACCCGCCCCGATCTGCAGACGGCGCAGCTGCACGAGGGTGCGCTCCGCCTGCTCCTGATCGCGATGATTGCGCTTCAGCTCCTTGCGCGTGCGCAGCTCCTCGCGGCCAAGCTCGTGGAAGAGGCCCTGCACCTCTTGATCCGAGGCCACGAGCTGACGCAGCAGCTGCTCGTTGTGCGCGCGAGTCGCGTCGAGGTCCGCCTTCAGCGCGTCGAGTTCGTCCCCGAGCGTCGGCTCCTCGACCTGGGCCGGTTGGTAGGGGGCAACCAAGCGGTCGGACGGCGTGGGTTCGAGCCCGCGCGCAAATTCCTCATCCGCCAGCTCACTGGGCACGGCCTGCGGGAGCGGCCGCTGGCCGATGCTCGCGTCCAATGCGACCAGGTCCCCCGCGCGCACGAGACGCGTCAGGCGGCCACGGCGCCAACCGGCCGCGGTGGCCAGCGTTCCGGTGCGCACGAGGCCCCGCAGCTCCATGTCCGCCACGCCGAGCAGGTCGGCGACCTCACCGAGGGACAGGAGCCGCTCGGGCTCGTCGCGAACGAGGGGCGTGTCGGTCACGCCCCTAGTCTGTCCCGAGGGCCGCTGGACATCCAGGCCGCGCCCCTGCTGGATCTCACAGGTACCAGCTGAAGCCCACCAGGGCCATCGTGCCCTGCGGCTCGATGGCCGTGTCGAGGTCGACCACGAAGCCCGGAAGGAACTCGAGGTTGACCCGGTCCTGCGTCGGACCGAGGGGAAACTCGTGCACCAGGCTGAACTGGAACACGGAGCGATCGCTGACCTGATAGGCGAGCCCCGCCGAGAGGCCCAGGTTCCAGTATGCGTCGCCCTCGAACAGGTAGTCGGGGTTGGGCTG
>JAQBVH010000537.1 GCA_027623615.1 Planctomycetota bacterium
GCACGGACTTCGCGCCGAGGGCCTCTGGGTTCTGCATGAGGCGCCGACGCACGACGGCCGGCCACTCGCTGTCCTGGTCGAGCAGGTAGCACTCCGCGGCGCTGCCACCGGCGACGAGGACACGGTAGGTGTCGTCCCAGCGCTTCGGCGGCTTGGGGCCACGCTCGCCGTCGCGGTTGGCCTCGATGCGCACCTCGTCCTCGAGCTGGGGCAGGATCGACTTGTCGACGCCCATCACCATTCGATTCCAGGGACGCAGGACGTAGTACCCGCCCCGGGCGCGCAGCCAGGCGCGGGCGGCCAGCTCTGCCGCGACACCGACGAGCACGCCGCCGGCCACCACCGTTGCGCCAACTCCGATCAGGCTCATCGCGCAAACCTCCGCATGACCGTTTCGTGGAGATCGAAGTAGCGATCTCCCTTCCATACGTACAGGACCTGGGCGACGACGAACAGGCCGACGAAGCCCAGGCCCGCGAGGACGAGGGGAACGAAGCCCTCGAGCTTGACAGCGCTGCCGGCCAGCCAGAGCAGCAAGCCGATCGGCGCGACCCCGAGCACGGGGCGCAGGCCCACATAGCTCAAGTACTCACGTGCCGGGACGTCGAGCTCGCGGCAGGCGCGCTGGACGAACCAGCTCGCGAACAGGACGTTGGGGATCGCGGTGCCGATCGCCACGCCGACGACGCCGTAGGGGCCGACGAGCGCGAGGCTCAAGACGAGGTTCAAGACGCCCATGCCGAGCAGCCCGAAGGCCGGACCCCTGGGCCTTCCCAGCCCCATCAACACGGGCAGGGCGACGCCGCGCACGGGCAGGAAGACGAAGAACGACACCATCAGGATCTGCAGGAGGGTGCCGCTGGTCGTGTCGTAGGGGTCGCCGATCCACCAGGCCAGGAACTCCGGGCCGCAGATCACGAGGTAGGTGCCCAGCATCAGCACGAGGGTCATCGCGACCTTGGACCACTTGAGGAAGACGTCGCGCACCTCGGCCGTGCGCTCCTTGGCCGCGAGCTCGGTCGCCTTGGGCATCACGACCATGCCGATCGCCAGCAGCAGGTTGATGAGCGGGTCGAAGATCTTGTTGCCGAGGGCATAGATCATCACGTCGTCCTGCGCCATGCGCGCGCCGATCACCAGCGCGTCGATGCGGAAGGCGAGCATGGCGCCCATGTTGAGGAGCAGGGCGAAGACGCTGAAGGACAGGATCTCGGTCACCTGGGCGCGCACGAGCCGCGCCGGTCGGAAGCTGATGCGCTTGTGGCGGCGGCGCGACACGCCGAAGGCGAGCACGAACTCGATCAGCGCGACGATGATCTGCACCCAGGCCAGGGTGGTCAGGCTGGCGTCCGCCGAGAGCAGCGCCATGGTCAGCCCGAGCTTGACCACGAAGCCGCCCGCCATGATCAGGTTGCGCGGGATGAAGTCGTGGTGGGCGTCGTAGACCGCGTAGGGCAGGCGCAGGCAGAACCCGACCGCGAGGTTGGCCACGAAGACCCAGTAGGCGCTGCGCGCGTCGATGAGCTGCTCCGATGTCAGGTTCCAGCGCGCGCTCGAGAGCAGCAGCCGGTCGAAGCCCGCGAAGACCAGGGCGCCGATCACCACGGTGACCACGCCCATGAGCAGGGTCAGGCTGACGCTCGTGCCGAGCACGCGGCTGGCGGCCTCGTCCTCGTTCTTGGCCAGGTGACGGCTGATGCCGCGCACGGTCGCCATCGGCACGCCGAGGATGAGCAGCTGCAGGGGCCCGGCGGCGGCGACGATCGCCTCCCACACGCCGAACATGTCCTCGACCGTGTTCACGACGTACGTCGTGAGCACCATGAAGACCAGGATCTGAACGACGTTCAGAGCCCAGTTGGAGCCGATGTTCTTGAGCATGGGGGGGCCGCCCGCGGGGCGCGGGGGGACCCTCATTCATCGGCTGGAATCAGGCCGCTCTCCGGGTCCCGGGCGGGATTGTTGCCCGGTGAACAGGAGAGGGTGAAAGGAGTTCCGGGTGAAGCGCTACCAGGCCTCGTCGACGAGCACCGACCAGGTCATCGAGCCGAAGTAGTTCTTGCCGCGCAGGAACACGCCCTGGAAGTGCAGGACCCTGTGTTCGAAGGCGGGCAGGTCGATGGTCGGGAGCTCGACGAGGAGGACGCCGGAGGCGTCGATCGTCCCCAGCCGCAGCCACGGATCGGCCCCCGGCGCTGCCGCGGTCTCCACCAGGAACGGACCTCGAATCGGGTCGAAGCGGTAGCCCGGCCCGTCCGCCAGCCGCACCCAGACCTCGTCGCCGGGCGTGCCTTCGGCGCGCAGGGTGATCGCAGCGTCGTCCTCGAGGCTGCCGGTCGCGCGCAGGAGCCGCGCCTTGCCCGGGCGCAAGGTGCCGGTGGTGTCCTGTCCGGGGCTGCCGGGGTACTCCGGGCTCCAACCGCCGTCTCCGGGCACGAGGTCGCAGTCGTGGATCCACGCGGACATCGAGCCTGCATGGGCCCAGCCGCCGTCGCCGCCGGACCCGTAGCCACCGCCGAACCAGTCCGGGTCGTGGTCGGCGTTCGAGCCATGCCCACCCTCGAGGGTGCTGCCCGCGACCCACAGGAAGCCGCTCCCCGTGGCGGAAACCCCGTGTCCGCCGCTGCCACCGCTGGCGCCCGGGTCGTCCTCGGTCGATCCGCTCGCGCCCCGGAAGGTGGACGCGAAGAGGGAGACGTTGCTGTCGGCGGCGATGAGCCCCTCGGCGCCCCAGCCTCCGCCTTCGCCGTAGGCGGAGGAGCCGCCGTACGACTCACAGGCAGTCATCGCGACGTCCGCGCAGTTCGTGACGAACGAGCCGGGGTGGGCTTCCCACAGCACCCAGTACGGGCCCTGGAACTTGCACTCGCGCAGTCGCACGGAGCCCGCGCAGTTGCTGACGATCAGCGCAGGACCGTCCTGGCCAGTCGAGGAGATCCCGTTGAGCTCGACCGTCGCGCCCGCCGCGAGGTCGCGGATCCGCAGCGTGCCCTGCACCTCGGCCACCCCGTTGACCGTGGCGCGCACGATCGTCACCGACTGGGTGACGCTGAAGATCTGGTACTGGCCCGGCCAGACGCGCAGGACGTCCCCAGGGGACGCGGCGTCGAGCGCGGCCTGGATCTCCTGATGGTCCGGCTGGGGGCCGCGCACGTTCAGGACGTCCGCGAGGGAAGGGGTGGCGAGGAGGAGGCAAGCAGCGGCGAGTCTCATGGTGTTAGCTAAGCACGTGGGAGGAATCCGGTCGAGGCCGGCCGGCCTGGGAGGGGCCGAGGGCAACTCGAAGGGGTCCCGCGGCGCCCATTTCGTTTCCCGGCAACCGGGCATTTGCCTCAGTCAGCGAGGAGGCCCGCGGCCCGCATCCAGCCTGCGAGCGCCTCGTATCCGGCCCGATTCAGGTGCAGCTGATCAGCCGCGACGTCGGGGTTCAAGCTGCCGTCCGGGAGGCGGATCGGGGCGCGATGGGTCGGGACGAAGGTCCAGTCCTCGCTGGCGCACAGCGCTGCGAGGGCCGCGTTCGTGCGCTCGAGCAGGGCGACGAAGTCTGCATCCATGTCGCGCTCGGGCAGGATCCCGATCACGGCCGCGGGGACCGGGTTCGCCTCGCCGTAGAACCTCACGCTGCGAGCGACGATGCTCCGCGCGCGTTCGACGAGGTCCTCGGGTTCGGCGCGCAAGCGGCGGTGGTCGATGCTGCCGATGTAGAAGA
>JAQBVH010000538.1 GCA_027623615.1 Planctomycetota bacterium
GCCAGGGCGGAGGTCACCGAAGCCCGCCAGGCGGACCGACCGGAGCTCGGCCCGAGGCCCGCCGACGTTTCCCTCGATCGCAGGCGCGCGCTGCACCTGCTCGCGACGGAACTCGTGGGGGTCCATGAGGGCATGCGCGTGGCGATGGGGTAGGAGCGTGCGCCATGGGTGCTCGCTCCGGGCTCCCCACCGTCAGGTGTGGCGCGCAAGAACCTCACGCATCCGGAGGAAGCGTAGGCGGTCCGAGCGGGGTCGCCTAGGGGCGTGCGCCACGGGTGCTCGCTCCGGGCTGCCACACCGTCAGGTGTGGCGCCAAACAACACTCACGCATCCGAAGGAGGCGTAGGCGGCCCCACCGGGGTCGCCTTGCCCACACCGTCAGGTGTGGCGCCAAACAACACTCATCCATCCGAAGGAGGCGTAGGCGGCCCCACCGGGGTCGCCTTGCCGTCGACCTTGACCCTGCTGGGCGGGGCGGCTCCACTGTTCGGCCGCCTTCCTCCATGGAGACTCCCGGATGGACCTCTCGACCCGCTATGCGCCCTCGGATATCGAGGGCCCGATCTACGCCGACTGGGACGCCAAGGGCGCCTTCCAGCCCCCCGCAGAGGGCGAGGGGTCGGGCAAAACGTTCACCGTCGCGATCCCGCCGCCGAACGTCACCGGCGTGCTGCACATGGGCCACGCCCTGAACGGCACGATCCAGGACGTCGTCGTGCGGCACCGGCGCAAGCTGGGCTTCGACACCCTTTGGATCCCGGGCACGGACCACGCGGGCATCGCGACCCAGGCCGTCGTCGAGAAGATGCTCTACCAGGAGCAGGGCCAGACCCGGGAGGAGATGGGCCGCGACGCCTTCCTCGCCAAGGTCTGGGACTGGAAGGAGAAGCACGGCAACATCATCCTCGAGCAGTTCCGGCGCCTCGGTTGTTCGTGCGACTGGACCCGCACAGGGTTCACGATGGACCCGGGGCTGAGCCACGCGGTGCGCGTGGCCTTCGTGGAGCTCTGGGAGCAGGGCCTGATCTACCGCGGCGCGCGCCTCGTGAACTGGGACTGCGTGCTGCAGACCGCGGTCTCCGACGACGAGATCGAGATGTCCGAGCGCAAGGGCAAGCTGTGGCACCTGCGCTACCCGCTGAGCGCCAAGCCCGGCGAGCACATCGTCGTGGCGACGACGCGCCCCGAGACGATGCTCGGCGACACCGGCGTCGCGGTGCACCCCGAGGACGAGCGCTACAAGCACCTGCTGGGCACCACCTGCAGGCTGCCCTTCCTCGACCGCGAGATCCCGATCGTGGCCGACGACTCCGTCGACCCGGCCTACGGCTCGGGCGCGGTCAAGGTCACGCCCGGTCATGACCCGGCCGACTACGAGCGCGGCCAGCGTCACAACCTGCCGATCATCAACATCCTCGAGAAGGACGGCAAGATCAGCGAGAACGGCGGCCCCTTCGCTGGCCTCTCGCGCGAGGAGGCCCGCAAGCAGATCGTGGCCGGGATGGAGGAGCTGGAGCTGCTCGGCGAGGTCGAGGACATCTCCCACAACGTGCCTCTCTCCGACCGCTCGAAGTCGCCGATCGAGCCGCTCGTCTCCGAGCAGTGGTTCGTGAAGATGGAGCCTCTGGCGCGGCCGGCCATCAAGGCCCTGGAGAAGGGCTGGCTCCAGTTCCGCCCGGCGCGTTGGAGCAAGGTCTACCTGCACTGGCTGGAGAACGTCCAGGACTGGTGCATCTCGCGTCAGCTGTGGTGGGGGCACCAACTGCCCGTCTGGTACGACGAGGACGAGGTGCCCGTCGCCTCCGTCGAAGACCTGGAGCTCGGCGCCGCGCACCCGAAGACCGGCAAGCCGATCGTGCGCCGGGACCCGGACGTGCTCGACACCTGGGCCAGCTCGTGGCTCTGGCCGCTGGCGACGCTCGGCTGGCCCGAGGAGGGCGCCAAGGACCTCGCGCGCTTCTATCCGACCCAGTTCCTCTCGACCGCCCAGGAGATCATCTACCTGTGGGTCGCGCGGATGGTCATGGCGGGCTACGCCTTCCTGCCCGAGCGCAGTGAGGCGGAGCGCAACCCGTTCGCCACCTGCTACATCCACGCCACGGTGCTGGACGGCAAGGGCAAGCGCATGTCGAAGTCGGCCGGCAACGGCATCGACCCCCTCGACATGATCGAAAAGTACGGCGCCGACGCCGTGCGCCTGTCCCTGGTGCTGCTCACCAAGGAGGGCCAGGACGTGCGCCTGTCGCCGGACCGCTTCGAGCAGGGCAGCCGCTTCTGCAACAAGGTCTGGAACGCGGCACGCTTCGTGATGATGAACCTGACGGGCGAGCGGGACCCGAACCCGGCGACGCTCGAGGACCGCTGGATTCTCTCGCGCCTCAAGGCCGTCACCGCCGAGGTCTCCGCAGCGCTCGACACCTACCGCTTCAACGACGCTGCGAACGCGCTTTACCGCTTCGTCTGGAACGACTTCTGCGACTGGTACGTCGAGCTGGCCAAGGGCCGCCTGACCGGCGACGACGCGCCGAGCGCCGCGGCGGCGCGGGGCGTGCTGACGCGCGTCCTGAAGGACGCGCTGGGCCTCCTGCACCCCTTCACCCCGTTCCTGACCGAGAAGCTCTGGGAGATGCTCCACGGGACGCTCGAGGAGGCTCCGGATGCGGACCTGATCCTCGCGCCCTGGCCGACCGGCGCAGGCCTCAGCGCCGACCAGGCGGCAGAGGACGAGATGGGGGTGCTGCAGGGCGTGGTCGGCGCCGTGCGTCAGGTGCGCAGCCTGACCATGATCGGCGAGCGCAAGCGCGTGCCGGCAGTGATCGCCGCGCCGCGGGATGACGAACGTGAGGCGCTGACGCGCAACGCGGACGCGATCCAGGGCCTCGCTTACCTCGAGTCGATGGAGTTCGGCGCGACGGCCGAGCGGCCTGCGAACTCGGCGGTGTCGGTCTACGGCGGCGTCGAGGTCTTCGTGCCGCTCGGGGACGAGGTCGACACGGGCAAGCTCAAGGACGTGCTCGAGAACCGGGCCGGGAAGGTCGGCGCCCAGATCCAGGGTGCGCAGAAGAAGCTAGAGAACAAGAACTTCGTCGAGCGCGCCGAGCCCTCCGTGGTCGAGGCCGAGCGCGAACGGCTGGTCGAGCTCGAGGTCGAGCTGGCCTTGCTCGAGCGCAACCTGGCGGGCTTCTAGCCCTGGCCCGCCGGCACCGTACTCCCATCGTACTCCCACGGCGAGGTGCTACTCGGTCCAGTCGCCGCCCAGGGCGCCCGCGACGAAGTCGAGGCTCACGTCGACCGCGAGCACCCGGCGCCGGATGCGCGTCGGGACGCTCAATCGCAGCAGCTGGTCACCGCTGCGGGTCAGGCCGGCCCGCTGGTCTCCCTTGATGAAGGCCGCGTCCGGGGTCGGGATCCTCACCAGGACCTCGCCGGTGGCAGCGTCGACCAGCGAGAGTTCGGGCGCCTCCTCGCCCGGCGCGAGCACGACCACGTAGACACCCCCTGGGAGCGCCGGGGCAGCCAACAGGGCGGGCGCCGCGCCGTCGACACCTGGTCAGGGCGGCATGGTCGCCCCGATCACGGAAGCGCAGGAACTGGCGACGAAGTCGGCGGTCTCGCATGACCCTTCCTTCCCGCGGGAGGAGTGCTACCGGGTTTCGGCCGTGAGTTCACTTCCGGCCGTCCTCCAGCCACGCAATGAG
>JAQBVH010000539.1 GCA_027623615.1 Planctomycetota bacterium
CTCGAAGTACTCGAGGTAGCCGAGCACATCCTTCACCCGGTCGCCGCGCTGGACGTGGGTCACGCGCGGTCGACCGCTGGTGTCGACGTCCACGTGGACCACGTGGGTGTCGCCGAAGAGGTTGTGCATGTCGCCCAGGATCTCCTGGTAGGCGCCCACCAGGAAGAAGCCCAGGTAGTACGGCTCGTCGGGGCGCAGGGCGTGCACCGCCAGGGTGTCTTCCGGGCCGTCGAGACCGATGAACTTGGTGATCTTGCCGTCCGAATCGCAGGTCAGGTCGGCGATGATGGCGCGTCGGGTCGGCTCCTCGTCGAGGCGCTGCAGGGGCACGACCGGGAAGAGCTGATCGATCGCCCAGGAGTCGGGCATCGACTGAAAGATCGAGGCGTTGACGAAGTAGGTGTCCGCCAGGTCCCGCTCCAGGTGCTGGAAGTCGTCGGGGACGTGCTCGAGGGCCTGGGTGCGCGCATGCACGAGCTCGCTGACCCGGAAGAAGAGCTCCTCGATCCGCGCTCGGTCCGGTAGCGAGAGCTGACCGGTGGTGAACAGCATCATCGCGCGATCGCGAGCCTCCTGGGCGTCGTGGTAGCGCTCGAGCAGGTCCGGGGCACCGTCGCCCTCGCACAGCTCGGCCAGCTCACGCACGAGCTCATGCTCGTCCTCGGTCGTGTCCGTCGTGATGCCGAGGCTGCGCCGGCCGCTGGAGCCGAGCACCTCCCCCACGAGCACGGAGTGATGCGCTGCGAGGGCACGCCCGGACTCGGTGATGATCGTCGGTTGACGCAGGCCGTGGTTCTCACAGGCCTCGACCAGGTGCCAGACGATGTCGTTCGCGTACTCCTGGACGGAGTAGTTCATCGAGGAGTCGGTCGCGCTCTTCGAGCCGTCGTAGTCGACCCCTAGCCCACCACCTGCGTCGAACCACTGGATCTCGACGCCCATGTCGGTGAGCCCCTTGAGGACGTTCGTCGCCTCGCGCATCGCCCCCTTGAGGGAGCGCACATGGCTGATCTGCGATCCCATATGGAAGTGGAGCAGCTCGAGGCAGTCGAGCATGTCCTCCGCTCTCAGGCGCTCCACGACCTCGACGATCTCGCGCGTGGTCAGGCCGAACTTGGAGCGGTCTCCGATCGAGTCCTGCCAGCGGCCGGATCCTTGGAAGCTGAGCTTGGCGCGCACGCCGATGTGGGGCTTGATCCCCAGGCGCGCGGCGCCCTCGAGCACGGTGTTCAGCTCGGTCAGCTTCTCGACGACCAGGATCGTGGTCGAGCCGAGCTGGCTCGAGAGCAGGGCCATCTCGACGTAGCCGGCGTCCTTGTAGCCATTGCAGATCAAGAGGGAGTCGGCCGCCGCGGCGACGGCGATGCCGGCGATCAGCTCGGGCTTGCTGCCGACCTCGAGGCCCATGCCGTGTCCGCGACCCTCCTCGAGGAGGGCATCCACGACGCAGCGCTCCTGGTTGACCTTGATCGGGTAGACGCCGCGGTAAGGCGCGCGGTAGCCGAACTCACGCCTGGCGCGGTTGAAGGCTGCGTTCAGCTCACGCACTCGCGAGCGCAGGATGCCGTCGAAGCGCAGGAGCATCGGGGCCGCGACGCCGCGACGGCGGATCGTCCCTATCAGGTCGTGCAGGTCGATCGACGGACCCTCCTTACCGTCGGGGGTGACCTGCAGGTGACCCTGCCCATCGATCGCGAAGTACCCGCCGCCCCAACGGGGGACGTGGTAGAGATTCTCACTGTCGGAGGGTGTCCACATGATTGGTGCGCAGAGCGGCGGGACAGTATAGGCACGCAGCACGGCACTGTACTTTCCCGGGGACGAGTGAATCCCTAACCTGCTGCCCATGACCCGCATTCGCTACACGAAGAGCGTCTCCACCTTGCTCAAGGGCGCTGACGCCCTGTTGGTGATCGCCTCCGCCGACCGCTTCGCCGATGGGACGTTCCTGGAGATGCTCCCGGAGGAGCTGATGCGGCTGTCCCTCGACCTCGCCTCGGACACCGAGCCCGGCGACCTGGGCCAAGCTGCCGGCAGCCTGACCCAGAGTGAGCCACGCAAGCTGGCCATCGGGGTACTGCCGAACACCCTCTCACGCCACAACTCACCGACCCGGGCCGACAGCATCCGGCGTGTGGTCAGCCAGTCGCGCACCGGGACGAAGGGCAGCCACGCGATCCTGGTCATGCTCGACGACCCCGAGCACTACCTGGCCGCGGCCTGCGCGATCAGCCGGGCCCTCTCGCTCTTCGACGGTCGCGGCGGCAAGAAGCCGGCCGAGCCCAAGTTGACGGTCATGGCCTGCGGACCCGATGACGAGCCGCTGACCGCCAGCAAGGCCTTGCAGGCGACCGCCGAGTACCAGCGCCTGGCGGCGCGGCTGGTCGACATCCCGCCCACGGACCTCGACCCCAAGTCGTTCCATGCGGAGGCCTGGCGCATGACCCGTGGCCTAGAGGGTGTCACGCGCAGGGCGATCGTGGGGGACAAGCTGCTCGAGCAGAACCTAGGCGGCATCCACGGGGTCGGGCGCTGTGCCGTGAACCCGCCGCGGCTGCTCGTGCTGACCTACACGCCGAAGCGGCGCACGAAGCGACATATCGCGCTGGTCGGCAAGGGCATCACCTTCGACACGGGCGGCCTCTCCCTCAAGATCAGCGGGGGCATGGTGGGGATGAAGACCGACATGGGCGGTGCCGCCGCGGTCCTCGGCGCCTTCTGCTCCCTCGCGCAGGGCGGCTGCCGGCACAAGGTCAGCGCCTTGCTCTGCCTGGCCGAGAACGCGATCGGCCCCGCGGCTTTCAAGCTCGACGACATCCTGAAGTTCCACTCTGGGCTGACGGTCGAGATCAACAACACCGACGCCGAGGGTCGCCTCGTGCTCGGAGACGGGGTCAGCTACGCGGCCCGCAACCTGAAGGCGGACACGGTCCTCGACATCGCGACCCTGACCGGGGCCCAGCTGATCGCCACGGGCAGGCTCCACGCGGCGGCGGTGACGAACGACGAGGACCTCGAGGACCTGCTCGTGGCAACGGGCAAGGCGGTGGGGGACCTGGTCCACCCGCTGCCCTACGCGCCCGAGTTCTACAAGCAGGAGTTCAAGAGCGTCGTCGCCGACATGCGCAACTCGGTCGCGGACCGCATGAACGCCCAGAGCTCCTGCGCCGCCCAATTCGTCGGCTGGCACCTCGAGGGCACCGGCGCCAAGTGGGGCCACCTCGACATCGCCGGCCCGGCAACGGTCGGGCAGCGCGGCAGCGGCTTCGGAGTCGCCCTGCTGACGGAGACCGTCCGCGCGCTCTGAAGGAGCCATCGCGCGCCGAGACTGCAGCGAGGTCTCCCTCGAGCGCGGCGGCGGACATGACGAAGTCGCAGCCGGAGCAGTCTTGAGGTTGGAAGAGGAACTCCTCGTCGGCCAGGACCCCAGTGGCGGTCGCCGCGGCGAGCGTGGCGAACGGAATGACGTTGCGCATGGAAAGGAAGGGTGAGGGGGAAGTGCGCCCGGAGGGGGCATGCGAGGAGCATGCTCCCATCGAATCGCGTGCCGGCCCGCGACCGGCTTGGGCCGAGTCACACGCACGTTGCCTGAGCTGGGAGGCGCGCGGGCCGCACCCGAGCCGTGCGAAGCTGCTCATGCAGCCCGGAGCAAGCACCTGTGGCGCACGCTCCTGGCGTAGGCGACCCCGTTGGGGCCG
>JAQBVH010000540.1 GCA_027623615.1 Planctomycetota bacterium
CTCCTGCGTGTTCGAGAAGGCTAAAGCGACTAGCGGCGTCCCGTCTCGGGGGCGGCCTGCTTGGATCCACGCGGAGCCATGACGACGCTCCCGAACAGCGGGGTCTCGGACTCGATGGTGACGGCGACAGGGGTGTTCTCAGGTACACTCACGGTGTACGGGCGATAGCTGCCTCATCACGATTCGGGGAAGCGACCTTCGCGAAGGTCCCGCCCCTTGTTGGTGTCCTTGAGGATGATTTTCGGCCCCTTGCCGCGCGGCTGGAAGTCGTAGTACTCCTCACCGGCGGCGCCGAAGAAGGCGAAGTTCGACTGCACGGTCACCTGGGTGCCGGTCTGCTTGAAGTCGAACTCGCCGGAGACGGCCTCGCCCCACGCGAGCTTGGTCGTCTCACCGGCTGCAACATCGACCGCGCGCATGCGGCCCTGGCGGATCGACGCCGAAGCGGCGCCGCGCTCGACGCGACCGGAGACGAACTGGTAGCGACCGGCGGGGACCGTGAGGCCCTTGCCGTCGCCGGCGACCTGGAACGAGTAGTCGCCGTTCTGGAAGACCGCGGCGGTCAGCTTGCCGCGCGTCTCGAAGCCGGAGTCAGCGACCAGCACGCCGGTTTCGCCCTCGAACGCGCCGACCTTTGCGTTGGCGCCCGACGGGTCGATGTGGAACGTGTGCAGCTTGCCGTCGATCGACACTGCCTTGGACAGCAACGAGGCGCTCTTCTCGCTCCCGATGGCGATCGCGTCGACGCCGTAGTCGTCGTAGCGGCCGTTGCCGTCCTGGTCGAAGACGTGCACCAGCACACCGCCCACCTTGCCGGTCATGCTCGAGCCCGTGGCCCACTGCCACTTGCCCGCCGCGACGTTCTTGAGGCGGATCGAGTATTTGACCTGCTCGCCCGACGTGTTCTTGGCGTTGAGCGTCAGGAAGCCGATCTTCGAGCCCTTGACCTCATTGTCGGTACGCCCGTCGGCGTTCGTATCGACAAGCAGCTTCAGGGGCCCTTCGGCCTCGGTCGCAAACTCGAGCCCGCCGGGCAGGGTGATCGAGTCACCCACGTCGCGCCAATGCTCGCCCGGCAAGACGAACTCCCACTTGTTGTGGGCCTTGTGACTCAGCGCCGTCTGGGCGTCCTCGCCGTCGCTGCCCGTAGGGGCGGCGGAGCCGAGGGCGACCAGGCAGGTAGCGCCGAGTGTGAGGGGAATCCACTGCATGATGTTTGGTGGAGAAAGGAACGGAGTTGTCCAAAGACTACGCTCGCCCATCGGCAGCGGCTACGCGAGTCTCGATGTGTTTCAGTTCGGTATGGGTGCTCGCCTCAGGATGACCCGTGGATCGCTACCGGGGCGGGGTGACCTGAAAGCGGACCCTCAGGGCCCTGGGATCCCGTGCCCCGAGCGCGCCCACCCAGTCCGCCTCGATGGTGACTCCGATGAGGTCGGCGGTCTGCGGGATCGGGAACTCCACCGGCAGGTACCCGTCGTCCGTGATCCCTGGATCGGCGCGTTGGCCACTCCATGTGAAGAGGCCTGCGGATCGGAAGGGGTGACTCGTGAGGTGCAAGATGCCCGCCGCCATCCGCGGTCGAGGGTCCTGCTCATCCGTCAGGAGCGGTCGATCGAAGGGCGGCGTCTCCGCGATCAGGCGCGGGTCGGTCAACGGTCCTCCGAGGAACGCGACCAGCGCCTCCTTCTCGAGTTCGGTCAGGTTCAAGCGACCGATCTCGTTCGGCTCGTGGTCGCCGCCTCGGTCGTAGAACTCGACCACGTCGCGCAGGGTCGCCTGGCTCCCGTCATGGAAGAACGGCGCGCGCAGCGCGACGCCCAGTAGGCTCGGGGTCAACATGTTCCCGCGGTCCTCGCGCAGGCCGGTCACTCCGGCGAGGCCGTCGTCCGCGGCCAGGGGCGAGGTCCCGAGGAAGTGGTACGCGAGGTCGGTGAACAGGCCGTCCTCGGGCGGATGGCACACGGCGCAGTTGAGGGACTTGAAGAGCTTCAGACCCTCCCGCTCCAGGTGCGTCCAGCGCTCACCGCCATCCGGCTCGACGAGCACGGGGGTCAGCTCGGGAACGAGGGTGCGCTCGTAGCTGGCGATCGCCTGCGCGATCCGCGCAGGGGTGATGTCTGCGTCGCCGAAGGCCTCCGCGAACAGGGCCGGGTAGCCGCGCTCGCCGACCCAGCGCGCGAGGGGACCGGGCACGTCGGGCGAGAGGGCCAGCGGGCGTACGCTGGCCAGCTTGCGCGTGACCTCGGGCCAACCCCATCCGGGCGCGCCCATCTCGTCGGGGTGCAGGATCGGCGCGAGCGCCTGGGTCTCGAGGGCAGCACCCCACTTCAACACGACATCGCCGGAGAGCGGATCGAGGAAGCGCTCGGTGGCGCGTCCGTCCCAGAAGAGCTCGAACCCGTAGGAGGCCGCGAGCACCGAGCGAGGTCGTCGGGGGGTGACGCGTCCGGGCGTGCCGGGTGAGCCCAGGCGGTCGCCGTCGGTTCCCGGTTCTCCGTCGGGACCGAAGTGGGTCGCCACGCGTGGATCCGAGCCGCCCGCGCTCGGACGATGGCAGGTTCCGCAGGCGACGCCGTCGTGGGCGGAGAGCTGCTCCTCCCAGAAGAGGGCCTTGCCCAGGCGCACCTTGTTCGGGGTGATCGGGTTGCCCGGAGGAGTCATCGCCTCGGGGAGTTGGCCCCACGCGGGAGCCGCGAGGAGCACGCCTGCTAGTGCGCGCCGCATGGGGCTCAGTCTACGCCCCGTGGGGTCGAGGTCAGGCCTGCGAGCGCGAGGAGTGTCGCCGCGCCCCACTGCGACGCCGCCAACTCCGAGGGCCTCGTCGCGCTCGGCGCTGTGGAGCACGCGCACGCTCAGGAGCGCGCTCACCAGGGTCGCGAGGAGACCCCAGCGAGGGCTCGTCGGCGGGTGCGCAGCTCCGGATCGGGACTCATCGGAAGAAGGCGGCGCGGCGTGGGGTGCAGAGGGTACAACGGAGGCGTCACGCCCCTTCCCGGTAGGAATCCCATGCTGCGTACCCTCACCCTTCTGACGGCACTGGCCGCGGCGGCCCCGGCCCAGGACCTGTTCGACGACACGGTCCTGCGCACGATCGAGTTGACCTTCCAGCAGCCGGACTACTGGCAGCAGCTGAAGGACAACAAGGCGGCCGGGATCTACATCGAAGGGGACCTGACCGTGGACGGGGAGACCCTGACGCGGGTCGGCGTCCGGCTGCGGGGCAAGTCCTCGTTCGGCGCGCCGAACAAGAAGAAGCCGTTCAAGATCAAGACGGACCAGTACGTCGTCGGTCAGGAGCTGTGGGGCTACGACAGCATCCGCCTGAACAACGGCTACTTCGATCCGACCTTCACGCGCGAGTCCGTGATGGCGAACCTGATCGGCGACTACATGCCGATCGCCAAGCGAGCCTATGGCGTGCTGACGATCAACGGTGAAGTGTGGGGGCCCTACATCATCGAGCAGCAGAAGGACGGCGAGTGGATGGAGGAGAACTTCGCCGGCGACGACGGGCACCGCTACGCTTCGGTCAAGGGCGGGGCCTTCGGTTGGCTCGGGACCAACCCGGGCTCCTACGCGAGCCTCTACGACCTGCAGACCGAGCAGCTACCTGACCCGTGGCTCGACTTCATCGCCGGCGCTGACGCAGTCAACAACCACCCCGCGGGGCCGGACACGATCCAGGCGATGCTG
>JAQBVH010000541.1 GCA_027623615.1 Planctomycetota bacterium
GCTCGCCGCTCTCTCGGATGCGAGGCAACGCCTCGAGCAGCGCGAGGCGCTGGCCACGGCGGGCCTCGTCACCGCCGAGGAGGTCGACGAGCTGCGCACGGAGGTGCACGTCAGGGAGCTCGCGCTCCTCGGCGCCGAAGAAGAGCACCTGATCGCCGTGCTCGAGCGGGACAGGTCCTGGACCATGCTCGCGCGCCTGGAGATCGCCGCGCCTGCCGGCGGCGTGGTGACCGCTCGTCCCCTGTCCCCCGGGGAGCTGGTCAGCCGCTCGGGGATGAGCACCCTGCTCGAGATCAGCCAGCTCCACCCGCTGCTGATCGACGTCCACGTACCCATCGACAGCTGGTCATCGATCGAGGTCGGCGACGAGGCCGAGGTCGAGGTGCTCGCACCCGGAATCGCCATGCGCACGGCGACGGTCAGCTACGTGTCACCGATCGCGGACGCGGGCAGCGAGACGTTCCTCGTGCGCCTCGAGCTACCCAACCCGGACCACGCCCTGCCCGCAGGCCTGCGCGCGCGCGTGCACCTGACCGAGTAGGTGGCTCAGCGCCCCTCGGCGGGCAGCCGCAGCGTGGCGTCGCCGAGCACGGACCAGAAGTAGCTGCGCTTGCGGCCGATGTCGCCGCCGGCCTTCCCCCAGGTCCCGGCGGCCTCCGCTGCAAAGTAGCGTGCCCAGGCCTCGCCGAAGGTGTGACCGTCGCGCAGGGCCTCGCTGAAGCCGAGCGGCTCGTCGTAGAACACCTTCGCGCGGCCCACCAGGGCCAGGCAGGGTGTGAAGAAGAGCAGGGACTCGGCGTGCGCTCGCGCACCGTAGGCGGGGTGGTCGAAGGGGCGGTCGTTGTGCGGGGGCGAGGTCGCCTCGCAGCCGGTGTGGACGAGGAAGTACGGGTCGTCAGGCAGCGCGCCGGTCGCCCAGAGGCTGCGGTAGAGGAAGAAGTCGGCGCGCCCACCGCGGCAGGCGGAGGCGAGCGAGGGTACGAGGGCGTCGCCCCGGCGCGTGAAGCTCCAGGGGACCCCGGGGAGATCCGCCTCGAGGGCGGCGACGTCGGTCTTGGCGAAGACCGCGTGGCGTCCGTTACTGTGGGCACGCAGCGTGCGCAGCAGGGCGGGGCGCTGCAGCCAGCCGACCAGCGCGCGCAGGTCGGCGCCCTTGCGCACGTCGTAGCCGGGCTCGTCGAAGTCCCCCCATTCCGCGCGGGCGCGGCGCACGCTCCCCATCCCCGAGCCCAGCCCCCAGGCGATCGACGCCGGGCGCAGCGCCTCGGGCCGCACACCGCGGACGCGGTACGCGTGGTTGCGGTCGAAGTACTCGCACAGCAGACGCCGCTCGAGGGCGGCGTCCGGCTGCCAGACCTGGTCCCACGCGGGCAGCGCCTCGCCCTCGGCGAAGGCCACCTCGCAGGGGTTCCCCACGGCGTCGAGGAACCTGGGCTCTGGACTCCAGGCGACGCCGCGCGCGTCGATGCGCGAGACCGCGATCTCCGGCTGCGCGAGGGCGTTCTGCGCGGCGCGGTCGGCCGCGCTGCACTCCTCGTCGCGCCGCCCGTCGTCGATGCGCCCGCTGAAGGCGTCGAGGTCGGCCTCGCTCCGGCCGTCGGCCAGGTGGAACACGTCGCTCACCTCGGCCGCTCGTACGCGCAGCCCGGCGCACGCGCCGCCGACGTTCGGGTCCGCGTCGTCCGCGAGGATCGCCTCGATGCGCTCGAGGCGGGTCGTGCCGGGCAGGTAGCGCTCCTCCCAGCTGCCGTCGAGGTCGGCCAGCACCAGGTCGAACCTGTGCGCGACGACCTCGGGGATGCGGCGCAGCCAGCGCCCCTCGGACCCGGTCGAGACCTCGGCGCCGTCGGGGCCGGGCAGGGTCACCGGGCCGCCCTTGCGCCAGTTGCAGGTGCGCACCAGCTTGGCGTCGGGGAAGTGACCGACGAAGACCGCGGCGCGCAGGCCCTCGGAGTGCTGCTGGAGAAAGCGGCGCATGCCGAGGACCGTCAGCCCGTCCTGGTCCTCGGGGCCGCGGTGGACCTCGAGGCTCCAGAGCTCGGCGCGGTAGCCCTCGCGCGCGAGGTCGTGGCCATGGCGCACCAGGCGCTGGCGCAGGGCCGCGCCCCCCGCGTCCTCGAGCGAGACGACCCGGGGTTCGACGAGAACGAGCACGCGCGGCGCGTCCTCGGCGCCAAAGCGGCCCCAGGCGTGGGCCGCGCGCACCTCCGGCGTCCCGTCCCCGTCGACGTCGATCGGCACGTCGCCCGCCAGGGCGGCGAGGAGCAGCAAGCTGAGCATGCGCTGATTGTGCGTAGGGGAAGGCGGCCACGGGAGGCCTGACGCGGGGATAGACTTGCGTCATGCGTCGGGCGTTCGTGTGCTGCCTGCCGTGGCTGGTCCTCGGCTGCGGCGGAGGGGGGGAGACCCCCGAGGAGGTCGAGACCGTCGACTGGGGCGGGGTGCGCCCACCCAACGTGGTCGTCGTGCTGCTCGACACCCTGCGGGCGGACGCGCTCTCGATCTACGGAGACCAGCCCGAGATCGCGCCCTTCCTCACGGGGCTGGCGCAGGAGAGCGCGGTCTTCGACGCCGCGTTCTCGACCTCGACCTGGACCGCTCCCGCGACCGCCTCGATCCTGACCGGCTGCTACCCGGATCGACACGGGGTCACGCGCGGGTTCCTGGCCCACTTCCGCGAGGGCGAGGGCGGCCAGGTCGGTGAGGAGGCCCTCGAGACGATCGAGTTGCACGGCATCTCGAGCACGACGCCGACCCTGGCGGAGCGCTTCCGGAAGCTCGGCTACGCGACCTATGGCATCGCGACCAACGTGAACATCGGGGCGGAGATGGAGTTCGACCGCGGCTTCGATCGCTTCGAGCGCCACCACCAGGCCTCAGCCAAGGTCGTGCGCGAGCGGCTCCTGACCTGGAAGGACGAATTGACCGGCGAGCAGCCGGTCTTCCTCTACCTGCACCTCAACGACGTGCACGAGCCCTACGAAGCGCGCCCGCGCTGGCTGCGTGAGTTCGACCCGGAGGACCAGGTCGCGCGGGCGTACGCCTACTACCGCAGCGAGATCGGGTACGTGGACTCATTCCTGGCGCGCCTGTTCGGTGACTTCGGCTGGGGCCGGGACACCCTCGTCGCGGTGCTGGCCGACCACGGTGAGGAGTTCATGGACCACGGGCAGATGGCCCACGAGTTCAGCCTCTATTCGGAGCTCGCTCGCGTGCCGATGCTGCTCTACGGACCGAGCCTCGGGATCACACCGCAACGTGTGACCGAGAACGTCTCGGTCGTCGACCTCGTCCCGACCCTCCTGGGCCTCCTGGGACGCCCGGCCGAGGACCTGGACGGGCGCTCACTCGCGGGCCGCATCCAGCGCTCCGACGGCGCCCAGGATCCTGCGGACGGTCGCCCCCTCTTCCTGCATCGGTTCGAGCGCGGCCGTCACCTGTGGGGCGTCGTATTCGAGCACTGGAAGTTGATCCAGCACGAGGGCGGTGCCGTCGAGCTCTACGACCTCGCCCGGGATCCTGGCGAACGCCAGAACCTCGCGGCGGCCCAACCGGACCGCTGCGACCGGCTCCTGTCCCTGCTCGAGCAGCACCAGGGCCGCGGCATGCGCACCGAGTCGAAGCGCGCCGACGTGGCGATCGACCAGGCGATGCTCGAGCAGCTCAAGTCGCTCGGGTACGTGAAGTAGG
>JAQBVH010000542.1 GCA_027623615.1 Planctomycetota bacterium
CCAGGAACCACTCCTGCTTGCGCTCCAGGAAGTCGAGGTCGCGCGGCATGCGCGCCAGGGCGGCGGGCAGGGGATCCAGGGGCCAGACGAGGGCGCCGTCGTCCCCCGCCGACAGGACGCGAGGGTCGTCCAGGTCGGGGCCGAAGCGCACTCGACGCACCGAGTTCTGGTGCAGGAGGAAGTTGGCGTGCAAGGGCACGTCGCCCTCGGTCGACCAGACCAGGACGCGCCCCTCGAACTCCTGGCCCGACCCGGCGCGGGTGGCCACGGCGAACCAGCGGCCACTCGGGTGAAAGTCGACCGCTTCGACCGCAGTCCCGGGCGGGATCTCCGGGGCGACGAAGGTCAGCTCGTTCCCAGCGACGCGCGCGAACGCGAAGTGACCCCCGCGCACGTCGGAGGCGACGAAGGCGTCGCTGCCCGGCGACCACGTCAGCCGCGTCGGCCAGAACACCCGGCCCGCGTCGACCCTGCCCGCGCGGTCCGCGAGGAACAGCTGCGGCGCCGGCACGCTGGCATGGCGCAGCCCGACGCGCCTCCCGTCGGGGCTCCACGCGAAGTAGCTGGCGCTGTAGCCGAGGTTCGCGACCCGCTTGCCGTCGACCGTGTCGAGCAGCCAGGAGCTGCCCTCCACGTCCGACGAGGCCGCGATCAGTCCGCCATCCGGCGACCAGGCCGCCGTGTTCCAGTCCCCGTCGACGTGCCAGAGCTGCGCGCCGTCCGGACCGATGCGCGTCAGGCCGGTAGCCTGCAGGACGAGTCCGCCCTCCCCCTCGCGCACGAAGAGCGCCCGCACCGCGCCAACGCGGCCGCCGCGCGACACCGCGCCGCCCTGCCGCTGGAGACGCACGCAGTGGTCGTCCGGGTCGACCCACATCACGGACATGCCCTCGACCGCGACCAGGTCGGTGCCCGTGTGCACGGCCGTCGACGTTCCGCTGAGCCTGTGCCATGCCCCGTCGCGCTCGAGCCCGTGCCAGCGCACCACGCCCTTGGCCAGGGTCCAGGCCCCGCCCGGGCTGAAGCCGGCGTCGACCACGGAGCCGGCCTCCAGGCGGTAGGCATAGGGCATCGGGCCTGCGCCCCATTCGTAGACGCGGAAGCCGAGCGTCCAGGTGAAGACCGTCTCCCCGTCCGGGGCCCAGACGAGGTCGAGCGCCTTCATCTCGCCCCGACCGAGCGCGACCTCCCGCTGCGGATCCATCGCGAACACGCGCGTGGTCAGGTCGTGGCTCGTGCTCGCCAGGCGCTTCCCGTCGGGGGACCAGGCCAGCCGGATCGCCGGTCCGTCATGCTGGAAGCGCAGGGGTTCGGCGCTGTACTCCAGGTAGCGCACCACCACCTCGCCCGACTCGCAGGCGAGGGCGAGGCGCGATCCATCCGGTGAGAAGCGGGCGGCGTGCAGGCCAGTCTCGAGCTGGCCCTCGACCTGACGCTCGCCCGTCGGGTCGAAGAGGAACCACCCGCCCTCGCTGTCCGCGAGCACGATCCGCTCCCCGTCGGCGGACCACTCCGCCCAGCGCAGGGGGGCGCCGTTCCCGGCCAGCTCGCCGGCGTCCTCGTCCTGGGCGAGCAGCCAGGCCGAGGCGGGTGCGAGCGCATCGCGCACCCCACGCAGACCGCGCGGGCTGACGAGGACGCTGGCGCCATCGGGGGACGGTTCGGCCCAGGCCAGGCCCTCGGCGGGCAGCGGCTGCGATCCCGCGACCTCCCCACGCGGGAACGCGACGCGCACCAGGTCCCCGCGGGTGAGCGCGAGCACCTCCCGCGCGTCGGCCGTGAAGGCCACGCAGCGCAGCCCCTGGTCCGCGAGGTCGAGGCGCCACAGCTCCTTACCCGTGGCCAGCTCGATGGCCACGAGCTCACCGGCCTGCGAACCGACGACGGCGACCTTGCCACTCGGATGCAGGTCGAGGCAGGTCAACATGACCGGGTGATCCACGCGCAGGACCTCCTCGCGGGTGGCGAGGTCCCAGACGACCAGCCGTCCCAGGAAATCGAACGTGTCCCCGACCCGCTCGGAGAACAGACCCACCGCGCGCCGATCCGCGGTCATGCGCAGGTCGTAGCAGCGTGACGCGGACGGAGCGTCCCACGCGTGCTTGAGCTGGCAGGAGAACAGGGGTGGATAGAGCACGGAGCGGCCCTGGTGGTCCTGCAGGAGCCGCGTGGCCTCGATGCCCAGCACCAGTGACTTGCTCGGGCTCTCGAGGGCCAGGTCGAGGGCGCGCGCGGCGAACTGACGGCCCCGGTAGCGGTCGTTGGCGGCGCGCGTCTCGTGCAACGCGTCGCGCTCCTTCTCGAGCAGGTGCACGGCCACGGCCAGCCCGATCGAGAGGGCCAGGAAGGTCGAGGTCAACGCCGCGGCCATCGCGGGCTGTCGCTGCGCCCAGCGCACGAGGCGCATGCCGCGACCGAGGGGCCGCGCGCGCACGGGTTCGTGGGCACGCAGGCGGCGCAGGTCCTCGGCGAAGTCCGCCGCGCTCGCGTAGCGACGCTCGCGATCCTTGTCGAGCGCGGTGCCGAGCACGAGCACCAGGTCCCTGGGCAAGGCGCTGTTGTGCGCGCGCGGGTCGGGGACCGGGTCGAAAAGGACCTTGCGCTCGAGCTCGTACTGGGTGGCCGCCTCGTACAAGCGCTCGCCGGTCAGGGCCTCGTACAGGCTCGCGCCAAGGGAGTAGACGTCCGTCCTTCGGTCGAGCCCGTGACGCGCGCCGCGCAGCTGCTCCGGCGACATGTACGCCGGCGTGCCGAACACCTCGCCCGAGCGGGTGATCACCGCGCTCTCGTCGTCCGCGTCGCGGGCCAGGCCGAAGTCGAGCAGCACCGGCGCGCCGTCCGGAGTCACGAACACGTTGGCCGGCTTGATGTCGCGGTGCACCAGTCCGGCCTCGTGGGCTGAGTGGAGGGCGCGCGCGGAGCGCTCGAAGAAGCGCAGCACCCGCTCGAGGTTCTCGCGGGTGCGCGGCACCCAGGGGTCCTGCTCGGCCCGCCGGGCGAGGGACTGGGACAGGTCGCGCCCCTCGAGCAGGGGCATCGCGAGGTACGGGACCTCGCCGTCGACCTCCGCCTCGAGCACGGTGCAGATGCCGGGGTGCGCCAGGCGCGCGACGCTCTCGGCTTCTCGGCGCAGGCGCGCGCGGCGCTCGTCGGTGACGAAGGCGCTCACGAGCAGCTTGAGGGCGACCGTGCGCTGGATGCGCGTGTCCTCCGCCCGCCAGACGGTGCCCTGGCCCCCGCTGCCGAGCTCCTGGATCAGCCGATAGGGCCCGACGCGACGCTCGTGGACTCCAGAATCGACCGCCTTGGCTGCCACCTGCTGGCGCACGAACTCGGCGGCGATCGCCTCCTCGTGGCCAGGATAGCGCTTCAGGTACTCGCCCAGGGGCCGGTCGACCCCGTCGAGCCTGTCCTCCTCGAGGTCGGAGAGAAAGTCGAAGACGGCTGCTGAGTCGGGATCGTCGGCGCGCATACGGGCTGCGTCGATTCTAATGGAGGGCGTGACCGATCGAGAGCTCGAGACGATGCAGTGGGTCCACGCCGCCCGGGGCGGGGACGCGGTGGCATTCGGCAAGCTGTTCGAGCATCTGGCGCCGGCGCTCTACACCTGGGCGGACCTGCGCCTGCGCGGAAACCAACGCGCCCACGTGGAACCGAGCGACGTGGTCCAGGAGGTCTGGTTGCGCGCGT
>JAQBVH010000543.1 GCA_027623615.1 Planctomycetota bacterium
AACGGGTCGTCGACGCCGGGCTCCGGGCAGTGGTGGTGAGCGATGCAGCGGACGATGTCGTCGGGCAGACCCCAGGTCATGGCCAGGGCCGCACCAACCTCGGCGTGGTCGAACCCGTAGGACAAGTGCTCGTGCTCGAGCTGGCTGCCGTCGGTGTGGGTGAGCATGTCCTCGCGCAGTCGGTCCACGCCGATGAGGTGGTCGAGGGCTAGCTTGCCGCAGTCACGCAGGAGGCCCGCCGTGAAGGCGAGGTCTTGATCGAGCCCCCGCTCCTCGGCGATGAGCTGCGCGGCCAGGGCGCCCGCGAGGGCTCCGCGCTGCGCCTCGTCAGACTGGAGCCCGTAGCCCTGGCCAGCCTTGCTCATCAGCTGTCCACCCAGGTGAGCGGTGACGATGCGGCGCATCCCGCTGGTGCCGAGGCGCGCAGTGGCTTCGCGTACCCCGGTGACCGGCACGTTGCCCAAGTACATGCTGGAGTTGGCGGTCCGAAGGATGAGCAGGGTCAGGCCTTGATTCTGGACGACCAGGCGTCCGATCTCGGCCAGGCCCGCGCTCTCGTCACTCAGCATGGCCAGGACGCTCAGCAGGGTCTTGGGCGGGCTAGGCAGGCCCTCCAGGCTCATGATGGTCTCGACTAGGCTGGCCATAGAACAGTCTCCTAGCCCCTGACGTGGATCGCGGTCCAACCACTGCGCATGTCGAGGCGCATGGTCCGTGCTTCGTTGCCACCGATGTGTTCCGCCGCGATCGTGATGTTGTTCTTCCATAACAACTTGCGCAGCATCATGTGATTGCGTCGACCGACCTGAAAGTTGGCCGTGTCGTCGAGCAGCTTGAACAGGTGCGGAACCCCGGTCGTCGCGTAGGTGCCCCAATCCCCTGCGGGGACCGGCTCCGCGCGAGTCGGTTGCGGCAGCATGTAGTGCAGAGCGACTCCCGCCTTCGGGTCGTAGACCGTGACTCCGATGCACGACCCCAGGGCGTGGGTCGTGAGTACGTCATTCTCCGCGCGCTGAACGCGCAGCTCGCCGATCCCAACGATCGTCTTGGAGGTGGTCAAGGCAGGGAAGGTCACGTGGCGTGGTACCGATCACTTTTTTCGGTACGCGCTGGGGAAGACCCTTTGCAGGTCGTCGTGCTCCCCAGGCAATCCCTCGGAACTTCCCAGGAACAGGAACCCACCCGGGCGCAGCAGCTTCTCGAAGCGGAGCACGAGCTGGTGCCGCGTCTCCTCGCTGAAGTAGATCATCACGTTGCGGCAGAAGATCGCGTCGAAGGGACCGCGCATCTTCCACGGCGCCATCAGGTTCAGCAGGCCGAAGGTGACCGGCGCCATGATCTCGGGGTTCACCCGGACGATCGTCTCTGTCCCTTGCACCTCCTTGTGGAAGTGCCGATCTACGAGCTCGGGATCGAGGTCCTCGACGAAGCGCACGGGGAACACGCCGCTCCGGGCCTGTTGCAGCTCGGTGATGGCGAAGTCGGTGGCCAGGATGCGCGCGTCCCAAGCGCTCAGGTCGCCGAGCTGATCGCGCAGGATCATCGCCAGCGAGTACGGCTCGCAACCCCTCGAGCAGCCAGCAGACCAGAAGCGAAGCTTGGGCCGCGCTTGGGCCGGGAGTTCTCGGATAGGCGCCAGCAGCTGGTCGACCACCACGTCGTAGTGGTCTGCCTCACGGAAGAACATCGTGAGGTTGGTCGAGAGGCAATCGAACAGCTGCAGGAAGTCCTCCGCGCTGGCCGGACCCTCGAAGTGCAGCACCAGCGCTTCCAGGTCCGCGAACTGCAGGCGACGCTGGAGCTTGACCAGCCGGTTGTTGGCCATGGTCAGCTTCTGGCTCGGGATACTCAGGCCGAACCGCCTCTGGGCGATGACGCGAATCCGCTCGAACTGGTGGGGTTCGAGTGGGACGGCGTTGAGGTCAGATCGCGCGAGCGCGGCCGCCACTTGGGAGCGGGTGGACGCGTCCATGGGCGGTAGTGCTCATCGAGCGCTCGCGGCCCCGTGCCTGATCTCGAATCGAGAACTGACCGGGTTTCGCTCAGGCCGTCCGGGCCTCGGCCTCCACGCTGACCTCACGGGTCAGCTCGACCACCTCCTCGTGGGAGAGGACGCGGTCGATGTCGATCAGCGCGATGACCTTCTGCTTGAGCTTGCCCAGCCCCAGGATGAACTCGGTAGAGATCGCGGTTCCGAAGCGGGGCGGCGGCTCGACCTGCTCGAGGGTGATGTCCAACACCTCGCTGACCGTGTCGACGACGCACCCGACCTGCGCGACCTCGCGGTCGGAGACGCCCTCGACCTCGAGGACGATGATGCAGGGCGAGCTTTCGTCGTCAAGCGAGAGACTGGCCAGGGTGGAGGCCAGGCGGTCGAGGGGTTGTTGGATCGACATGGAGCACCGCGGGCGTGTGCGGGCCCGTCCTCGGGTCCATCGTCCCGGCCGGCCAAACGCTTGAGGTCGCAGGTTCGATCCCGAGACACACGCGTCCGCGCGGAGCAGTCCTGAGCCGAACCCGAACCAGGAGGGGTGATTTGCCCCTCACGCCTACGCCAACAGCAAACGTCCTTCGATGACCAGCCGGGCACGTCCAGCGATCGCGATGCGCTCGCCTAGGACCGTGCATTCGAGGTCCCCTCCCCGGGCAGAGGCCTGGTGGGCGGTCAATCGCTCCCGGCCGAGCTCGGCTGCCCAGTAGGGGGCCAGGGTCGTGTGCAGGGAACCCGTGACCGGGTCCTCGTCGATGCCGTAGCCGCGGCCGAAGAAGCGGGAGACGAAGTCGCAATCGTCCCCAGGCGCGGTGACCGCGACCGCGGCGTCCACCTCGAGCAGCGCAGCGTGATCGGGACGCAGGGCGCGCAGCGTCGCTTCGTCCTCGAGCACGCACACCGTGTACGGGGCCGCGAGCACGAGCTTGGGCTCCAGGCCGAGGCCGCGCACCAGCGCCTCGGGACAATCCCGCGGCGTGCCCGGTTGCGCAGGAAAGTCGAGGCACAGCCGGTCCCCGTCGAGGGCAACGCCCAGGGGACCGCTGCGCGAGTGGAAGGTCACGTCGTCCGCCTCGGGTGCGAGGAAGCGCTGCACGATCAACCCGCAGGCGAGGGTCGCGTGACCACACAGGTCGACCTCGCGCCCAGGGGTGAACCAGCGCAGGTCGTAGCCGCCGTCGTCGCGCTTCACGAAGAAGGCGGTCTCGGACAAGTTGTTCTCCTCGGCGATCGCCTGCATGGTCGGCGCGTCGAGCCATGCGTCGAGCGGGCAGACCGCGGCCGGGTTGCCTGAGAACGGACGCGCCGTCACGAACGCGTCGACCTGGTAGAAGGGCAGCTGCATCACGGCACGATAGCCGAGGCCCCGCCGGCTGGGCTCAATCGGCCGCCATCCACAGGTGCCCGCCGGAGCGGACGTGTGCAGACATCCCCGGCGGCACGAGGGTGGTGCCCGTGTACTCCTCGAGAATCGCTGGACCGCGGACCACGTGCCCGGGCGCGAGCTGCGCACGGTCGATGCGCACGGCCTGCGCTTGCGCGCCGGCGAACCAGGCCACGCGCTCGCCGACCTGGCACGCCCGGGGCGCGGCCCGTCGGCGCGAGGTGTTCGTCGGGGAGCTGTCCCGAGACAGGCGTCGCGCGACGGCGCGGGTGCGTAGGGTGACCAGCTCGAGCGTGCCCTCGGGCAGCGA
>JAQBVH010000544.1 GCA_027623615.1 Planctomycetota bacterium
CCGCCTTCCAGGGCCTGCACGACGGCGGCCGCACGACCAGGCGCTACCCGCGCACCGCCCTGCGCGCGGACGGCAGCCTCTCGCTCCTGTTCGTCGTGCACGGCTTCCCGCCCGACACCTGGGCCGGCACCGAGATCTACACCCAGAACCTGGCCCTCGAGCTCGGTCGGCGCGGCCACCAGGTCACGATCCTGGCGCGGGCGCCAGCCGAGGGTGACGAGCCGGACTTCAGCCTGCGCGAGGACGAGTTCCAGGGGCTGCGCGTGCTGCGCATGACCCATCGGCTGGCGCACACGCGCCTGGCGGACAGCTTCCGTCAGCCTCGCGCCGAGGAGGTCTTCCGCCGCGTCCTGGCCGACCTCGCGCCCGACCTCGTGCACTTCCAGCACCTGATCCACACCTCGGTCGGGTTGGTCGAGGTCGCCAAGGAGCATGGCCTGCCGACGGTGATCACCTGTCACGACTACTGGGGCCTGTGCCCGCGCGTGCAGCTGATCCGCCCCGACGGGGTGCGCTGCCCGACGAACATGGGCAGCGGCTGCTACCTGTGCGTCAAGGAGGAGCGCCTCGACTGGATCCCGGCGGCCAAGAAGCTGGGCGAGCTCGGGGCTGGTCCCCTGGACGGACTCGCGGCCGAGGCCGCGCGCGGCGGCCTGTTCGGAGCCGGCGCGCGCCGCCGCGCCGAGGAGTACACGGACCTCAAGCAACGCGAGCACGCCGTGCCCGCCGCGTACGCCGCGTGCGATCTGCGCATCTCGCCCTCGCGCTACCTGCGCCAGGTCTACCTGGACAGCGGTCACTTCGACCCGCACACGTTCCTCTTCTCGGACAACGGCATGCGCACCGACCACGTGCAGGCCCTCGAGAAGACCGATGGCGGCGGCGTGATGCGCTTCGGCTTCGTGGGCTCCCTGGTCTGGTACAAGGGCGGCCAGGTGCTGCTCGAGGCCATGCGCGCCCTGGACGGGCTGCCGGCTGAGCTGCACGTGCACGGGGACTTCAAGCCGGACAGCGACCCGCACCACGGGGCGCTGGCCGCCATCGCGGGGGACAACGTGCACTTCCGTGGTCGCTTCGACAACGCCCGCCTCTCCGAGGTCTACGCCGAGATCGACGTGCTGATCGTGCCCTCGGTCTGGGTCGAGAACTCACCGATCACCATCCACGAGGCCTGGATGACCCGGACGCCGGTCATCGCCAGCGACATCGGCGGCATGGCCGAGTTCGTGCGCGATGGCGTCGACGGGCTGCACTTCCGCACCGGCGACGCGGCGGACCTGGCCCGCGTCTTGCGTCGCTGCGTCGAGGAGCCGGGCCTGCTCGGCGAGCTGTCCCAGGACTTCCAGGCGGTCAAGACGATCGCTGACAACGCCGCCGAGCTCGAGTTTCGCTACCGCGCGCTGTGCTGCGTGGACCGCAGTCGACAGCCGGCGCGGGTGACCCTGCGCGGTCACGAGACTGCGCGCCGCGAAGGCGGCGCCGAGGTCCAGGGCGCGGACCTGCTCCTCTTGCGCCCCGGCGGCTCCGCCGCGGAGTACGACCTGCACACCCTGCCCCCGGGGCCGACCCAGCTCCGGATCGACGTCTTGGCGCTCGGGGCCGAGCCGACCCTCCAGCAGGCCGGACGGCTGTTGATCAACGGGGTCGAGGTCGGTCGCATCGAGCCCTTCCAAGCCGGCGGCGAGGACGAGCTGCGTCCCTTCGCCTTCGCCATCGACCTCCCCGCGGACGCCCGGCTGCGGGTCGAGCCGCGGCTGGGCGCCGACGGACCCGAGGCCACCCTGCGCATCGCCTGCGTGCACGGAGAGGAGGTCACTCCTTGACCGACCTCTCCGTCCCCCGCGTCGAGCCCCTGAGCGACAGCGAGCTCCCCCGCGTCGCGATCGTGATCCTCAACTGGAACGGTCGTCACCACCTGGCGGGCTGCTTCGACTCCCTGCGCGCCCTCGACTACAGCCAGGACCGCGTCCAGGTCGTCTTGATCGACAACGGCTCGGACGACGGCAGCGTCGAGCACGTCGACGCCGACTACCCGTGGGTCAAGCTCGAGAACAATCCGCGCAACGTCGGCTTCAGCGCTGGCTGCAACCAGGGCGCGCAGCTGGCCGACGACCCCGAGGTGCTCGTCTTTCTCAACAACGACATGCGCGTCGAGCCGGACTTCCTGCGTCAGCTCGTGGCGCCCGTCGTGCGCGGCAAGTGCGTGGCCACGACCGGTCGCATGATGTCCTGGGACGGCAAGGTGCTGAACTCCGCAGGCGGCGGCATGAACTGGCACGGCATCGGCATCCAGCGCGGCCTCGACCAGCCCCTGCGTGACGACTACGACCAGCCGCGCAAGACCCTCTTCGCCTGCGGCGGCGCCATGGCCATGGATGCCGAGGTGTTCGAGGAGGTGGGGGGCTTCGACGAGGAGTTCTTCGCCTACTACGAGGACGTCGACCTCGGCTGGCGCACCTGGGTGCTGGGGCACGAGGTGCACTACGTTCCCGACGCGGTCTGCTACCACCACCACTCGAGCACCAGCCGGCGCGTGCCCACGGAGCGACTGCGCCTCCTGCAGGTACGCAACCCGATGCTCGCCTGCTTCAAGAACTACGGCGAGGACAACCTGCGCCGCGTCCTGCCCGGGATGCTCGCCCTGGCCACCCGGCGCGCCCTGCTCGCGACGGGCATCCAGAGCCTGGACCAATACCGCATCGAGCACCTGACCCACCTGCGGCCGCCCGGCGTGCTGCGCCGCTGGCTCGACAGGCTGCGCGGGAACACCGACGGGGCCGAGCGCGTCCGGCGGGTCGGCATGGCCGACCTGATCGGGATCAACGACCTGCTCGGGCGCTGGGACCACTGGAGCGAGCGCCGGGCCCAGATCCAGGCCCTGCGCAAGCGCTCGGACGACGAGATCCTGCCTCTGTTCTTGCATCCGCTGTGGTGCATCGAGAAGGATCCTGCGTACGAGGAGCTGCACGCCGGTCTCGAGGGCTTCCTCGAGCTCGATCGGCTCTTCGCCGGCCTCACCAATCTCGAGGACCCACCCGCCTGATCATGAAGCTCTCGGTAGTCATGCCCGTGTACAACGAGGAAGCCACGCTGCGCGAGATCGTCGCGCGCGTCCTCGCCACGCCGTACGACAAGGAGCTGCTCCTGGTCGACGACGGGTCCAAGGACTCGAGCCGCGAGATCATGGCGGAGCTCGAGGCGGCGCATCCCCAGATCCGCTGCTTCTACCACGAGCGCAACGGCGGCAAGGGGGCGGCCCTCTCGACCGGCTTCCGTGAGGTCACCGGCGACGTGGTCCTGATCCAGGACGCGGACCTCGAGTACGATCCCGCCGACTACGGCACGCTGCTGCGCCCGATCGAGGAGGGCAAGGCCGACGTGGTCTACGGCAGCCGCTTCGCTGGCGGGCCGTACGCGCGCGTGCACCTGTTCTGGCACTCGGTCGGCAACCGCGGCCTGACCCTGGTGAGCAACATGTTCACCAACCTCAACCTGACCGACATGGAGACCTGCTACAAGGTCTTCAAGGTCGACGTCGCGCGCCGGCTGGACATCCAGTCGCGCACCTTCGCGGTCGAGCCGGAGATCACGGCGAAGGTCGCCAAGATGCGGGTGCGCGTCTACGAGGTGCCGATCTCCTACGCCGGTCGCGACTACGACGAGGGCAAGAAGATCGGGCTGAG
>JAQBVH010000545.1 GCA_027623615.1 Planctomycetota bacterium
TGCTGGCCGCAGCGCGGCGCATCGCGGAGGTCGAGGCCGTGGCGACGATCGGCGCGCCGGCCGACGCGACCCACGTCGAGCACCTCCTGTCCGGCTCCCGTGCAGAGATCGAGCGCGACGGCGAGGCCGAGGTCGTGGTCGCGGGCCGCGCCTTCCGCATCCGCAGGGAGTTCCTCGACGACCTGGAGGAGCGTCGCACGGGCGGCCCCTTGGGCGCCCTCGGCGCGGGCTTACTCGTGATGCACTCCCCCGTCGACGCCACGGTAGGCATCGACAACGCGCGGCGCATCTACGAGTCGGCGCGCGGCTCGAAGAGCTTCGTGAACCTCGACGGCGCGGACCACCTGCTGACCAGGCGTGAGGACGCGGAGTACGCCGGCGACGTGCTGGCCGCGTGGGCCACGCGCTACGTGAGCTTCGCCGCGATCCCGGAGGCCGACGTCGACGAGGGTGCGGTCGTCGTTGAGGAGTGGGACAAGCCCTACACGAACCGGGTCAGCGCGCGCGGCCACACCTGGCTCGCGGACGAGCCGGCCAAGTACGGGGCCCTCGACGCGGGCCCGACCCCCTACGAGCTGCTCCTCGCGGGCCTCGGCGCGTGCACCTCGATGACCCTGCGCATGTACGCGGACCGGAAGAAGTGGCCCCTCGAGAAGGTCTCGGTCTCCCTGCGCCACGACAAGATCCACGCCGACGACTGCGCCGACTGCGAGACCACCGAGGGCCAGGTCGACCGCATCACCCGGGTCGTAGAGATCACGGGCGAGCTCGACGAGACCCAACGCGCACGCCTGCTCGAGATCGCCGACCGCTGCCCGGTGCACCGCACGCTGGAGGGCGAGATCAAGGTCGAGACGCGCGAGGCGTAGCTACATCTCGAATAGCCACGGCCGGCCGTCGAGGTGGGCGCGCAGGTGCTTCCCGCAGACGCTCGCGATCGACTTGGTGATCCACCCGTGGTTTGTGGAGTTGACGGAGTGGTAGCCGTAGGTCTCGACCATGCAGCGCACCATGTAGCTCTCCAGGCGCCGCACGTCGCCGTCGCGGAGCGGCCGCAGCGCGGCGTAGGTCTCCACGACGACGCGTCGCTCCTGGGGATAGTGGTGCTGCAGGCTCTCGGCCAGGTCGAGCAGCCACGTCCCCCACCCACAGCGCGCGAAGTCGATTGGACGGATCTCCCCTTCGTGGAAGAGGTAGTTCTCGTCGTGCAGGTCGGCGTGGATCAGGTTGAGTTCGCTCGGTTCGGGAAGCTCCTCGAGGGCGAGGGCGACCGCCGCCGAGACGACCGCGAGGTGCTCGGGCGGGAGCACGCCAGACGAGGCCAGGCCCTCGCAGCGACGCACTGCCTCCCGCACCCAGCCATGGTCGAGGGTCGGCCGCGCGAAGTCCGGTGGCGGCGTCCATCCCTCGGCGTGTTCGTGGAGCGCGACGAGCAGCTCGCCCTGCAGGCGCGCCTGCTCGGCCGTGCGACGACCCTCGAGGACTTCCCCGGCGACCCAACGCATCAAGGTGCAGGGCGCCGCGCCTTCCAGGTGCACGTATCCCCCGCCCGGCGCCTCGACTGGCTGCGGGACGGTCAGCTCGGTCTCGGCGGCGAGCGCCGCGAGCCAGGCGCACTCCGACTCGAGCCCCTCGGGTGTGTAGAAGAGCGGCGTGAACGGCGGCGATGCCGGCGCGTGCACGCGCAGCAGGAAGCGTTCGTCGGGCAGGTCCAGCCGGTAGGTATGCGTCGGCCCCTGACCGAGGGGGGTCAGCTCGACGGCGCGAGAGAACCACGCGGCCGACGCTGCCTCGGCGACGGCCCGCAGGCGGTCTGGATTCTCGTCGATGTCAGCCATGGGGCGCGTCCGACTTCGAGCTCAGGGCAACTCGAGGTTTCGCTCCGCGAGGCCCGCGAGCGCCTCACGGTGCGTCCAATCGGAGCGTAGCGGGGTGATCGTGATGTAGCCGTCCATGTAGGCCGCGGAATCGGTGCCCTCGGGGAAGGTGCTCAAATGGGGGCAACTCCTACCCGCCGATGCGCAGGAAGTCCCCGCCCGTGCCCTCGGCCAGGTCCTCGAGGGTGCCGTCGCCCTTCACGCCGACGAGCACGCAGTGGATGCGCACGCGGGCGACGCCCTGGACGCGGTCCAGCAAGGGCTTGACCCAGCCGCGGCCCTCGGCCGTCTCGCCGTCGCAGAGGATCACGATCGTGTCCGCCTCGAGGCGGGTCGGGTCGACGTTGCCGTCGCTGTCGAGGCGGAAGGCCAGCTCGACGGCTGGGCGCAGGTTCGTGCCGCCCTCGGGGATGCGCTCGAGCAGCGAGCTGCGCGCCCGCGTCAGGTTGCGCGCCGTCGCGCGCACCAGGTGCGGGCTCGAGCGCAGGGGCTCGTCGCTGAAGAGGATCACGTTGAAGCGCGTCATCGGACCCGCCGCCTGGAGAAAGCGCATCATCTGGTCGACGGCCTCCTCGAAGCGGTTGTGCTCGGTCGTGCCCCACTCGGTCTGCATCGACCCAGAGCGGTCGATGATGAACGTGACCTGGTCGGTCATCGGACGCAGGCCGAAGAAGGTCGCCTCGGTCTTCTGCTCGTCCGGCTCGAGCGCGCCGCCCGGCAGCTCCGCGCGACCCTGACGCACGGCGATCCACCAGGTGATCCAGTTCTTCGGGTTGCGACCGATCGAGCGACCGCTGATCTGGCGCAGCTCGCGCACCACGTCGTCGAGGATGCGCCGCGAGCCGCCGCCGCTCTGCTCGCGCCGGGTCCAGGCCGAGAGCGCGTCGAGCAGGAGCGGCACCCCGCGCTCGGTCGGGAGGCCGCGCGCGACCTCGATCGCGCGCGAGGTCTCGCGCCAATCGGTCGACAAGAGCGACACCTTGAGCCGGTCGACGAGCTGGTCGGTCGCTCGCTCCCCGAGGGGCTCGGGGTTCTCCTGGATGCGCCGCAACAACATCGTGTAGGGGTGCCGCTTGGAGTCGCGCTCGAACTTCTTGCCGAGGCGGCTGACGAGGAACGAGTCGACGGCCTCCCCGGGCCAGGTGACCAGCGCGTCCATCGCGACGGGCCAGAGGGGATCCGTCTCGTCCCTGCCAACCATCAGCAGGGCCATCTGCCCCGGAGCCGAGTGGTGCTCCAGGGCGTAGTCGAGGGCCAGGTAGCGCCGGCGCAAGGGCTCGCCCTTGCGCACGAGCACCTCGTCCGCCATCCACTTGAGGACCGGCACGCTCCAGCTCGTCGCGAGCGCGGCGTCGATCTGGTCGCGGGCGCCGCGGCGCACGATCATCCGGTCGCGACCACCCAGGTAGTCCGCCCGCGCCGGTCGCTTGTCCAGGTTCCACATCGCCAGGTCCATCAGGACCGGCAGCGACGCCTGCATGCCGGCCATGTCGCGCCGCAGGTCGGCGCCGACCGCCTCGACCAGGCCCTCGTACTCCTCCCGCGCGCCGTCCCAGAAGGACTCGCGCTGGTCCCAGCGATCGTGCCAGGCCTGGAGTCGAGTGTGCGCGCCGTCGTCGCCGAGCTCGCCCTGGGGCGAGGCGACGGCGACGAGCGAGAGGAGGCAGAGGAGGAGTCGCAGCATGGGTGGTCCGGGCGCGCCTCCACCCTATCCCGGGCCGGGGCCCGGGAAACCAGATCCTTCGCGCTTGGCGTGCAGGGCCGCCAGGCCGTCCTGCTCCCAGCTGTCCAGGGTGGACAG
>JAQBVH010000546.1 GCA_027623615.1 Planctomycetota bacterium
CTCAAGAAGGCGCAGACCGCGGGCGGGATCTTGATCGTCGCGGACCCGCGCCGCATCCCCCTGGCGCGGCGCGCGGACATCCACCTGCCGCTGAGGGTCGGCACGGACGTGGCGCTGCTCGGCGCGATGGCGCACGTGATCGCGCGCGAGGGTCTGATCGACGAGGCGTTCATCGCCGAGCGCACCGAGGGCTGGGAAGGGCTGCGGGAGCACCTGAAGAAGATGACCCCCGAGTGGGGCGAGTCGATCTGCGGCGTACCTGCGGCCGACATCGAGCGCGCGGCCATCGCCTACGGCAAGGCCGACCGGGGCGCGATCTACTACACCCTCGGGATCACCGAGCACATCTGCGGCGTGGACAACGTGCAGAGCCTGTGCAACCTCGCGCTGATGACGGGTAACCTCGGCCGCGAGGGCACCGGCATCAATCCGATGCGCGGCCAGAACAACATCCAGGGCGCGGGCGACTGCGGGGCGCTGCCGAACAACTACCCGGGCTTCCAGCCCGTGGGCCTCGAGGAGAACCAGCGCAAGTTCGAGCAGGCCTGGGGCGTCAAGATCGACCTGGACAAGGGCATCACCAAGGTGCGCGCCCTCGAGCAGTGCGGGGAGAAGATCTTCAGCATGCTCATCTGCGGCGAGAACACCGTCGTGTCCGACCCGGACATGGACCACTGCAAGCACGCGCTGCAGCGCCTCGATCACCTGGTGGTGATCGACATGTTCCTGACGGAGACGGCGCAGCTCGCGGACGTGGTCCTGCCGGCCAGCGGCTGGGGCGAGACGGACGGGGTCTTCACGAACACCGAGCGCCGCCCCCAGCGGGTGCGCGCGGCGGTGCCGGCCCAGGGCCAGGCCAAGCCCGACTGGTGGATCCTGAGCCAGATCGCGAAGCGCCTCGGCTCGGACCAGTTCGAGTACGAGTCGGCCAAGGACGTCTTCAACGAGATGTGCTCGCTGTCGCCCACCTACAACGGGCTCGACTGGGATCGTATCGAGAGCGGCGCGTACCAGTGGCCGGTGCCCGAGGAGGGTCACGACGGCACACCGATCCTGCACATCGGCGAGTTCCCGCGCGGCCGCGGCCTGTTCATGACCCCGGACTACCGCGACCCGGCCGAGGTCGTGGACGACGACTACCCGGTCTGGTTGACGACCGGCCGGCGCCTGGCCCACTACCACACGCGCACGATGAGCGGCCGCTCGGTCGGCACCGAGTTCATGGTGCCCGAGGAGCTGGTCGAGGTGCACCCCGACGACGTGGTCTCCTGGGGCCTCGAGGACGGCGGCCTGGCGGTGATGTCGAGCCGCCGCGGCGAGGTCGTGGTCAAGGTCTCGGCGGACGACACCTCCCCCCGCGGAACAGTCTTCTGCAGCTTCAGCTTCAGCGACGTCCCCGTGAACAAGCTGACGGGCTCGGGGTACGACCCGATCACGGACACGGCGGAGCTGAAGGTGTGCGCGGTGAAGATCGAGGCGGTGGTGACGGGGCTGTAGCTGAGCCACGGACGCCAAGGTCACCCGCCGCTGGACGGGTCCAGGCCGCGGCCGACCTGCATGTACAACGCGGCCTTGAGGCCCGCGTGGTCGTCGCTGGTGATCATGCGCACGCCGTGCAGACCAAGGTCGCGGGGAGCGGCCTTCGTGAAGTAATTGCTGGTTTGGGGTGTGACGGGGCCGAAGTTCCTGGGATGGAGAGGGTGCCCCAGCCCCCGAGACCACCCCATGCCCACGCTCCAACGTACCCTCGCCTTCGCGACCGCCAGCATCCTGTTGTCCACGACCGCCCAGGCACTCCAAGGAGACTGCATTGTGGAGTGGCGTGCGGATTCGGGCCTCTTTCCCGATCAGGCCGCGCCAGCCTGGACTCTGGTGGACAGCGCCACCGCCGACCCCGTCCTGGCCGGCGGTGAGCTGGAGCTGTGCACGACCGAGTTCGGGCACTCGATGTACTACCGCCAGGATGCGGCGGACCTGGCGCTACCGGCGCTGTGGGTGATCGAGTTCACGATGCAGTACGTGTCCGGAGACTCCGACACGAACAACGCCTGCGGGCCAGCTCGCGAACCCGCGGTCGTCGCCTTCGAGCTGGCGAATGCGAACGTCGGGAGGCTCCATATCGGCCAGGACCGGCTCATGATCAACTCGGCCTGCTGCACGAGCGGCGCGACGGTCAACCTGCCGACGGCGGACGCTTTCCACGACTATCGGCTCGAGATCGACACCTCGGGCGGGGGCTTCGAGGTCTATCGCGACGGGGTTCAGGTCCTGACCGGTTCGGTCCTGCTCGGCTGCACGAGCGCTGGGACACACCTCTTCTGGGGCGAGGCATCCTCCTTGACCCTAGGCTGTCATCGCTGGCGCTCCTTCTCCCACAACGGTGGCGCGTGCATCGGATCCCGCTATTGCAGCCCCGCGAACACGAACTCGACCGGCGCTGCCGCAGAGCTGGTCGCCTTTGGGCAGCTTGCCGTGGCCAGCAACGACGTGACACTCCTCGCGACCTCGTTACCTGCCAACCAGTTCGGATACTTCCTGACCTCGACGACCCAGGCGTTCGTCCCTTTCCCCGGCAGTTCCCAGGGCAACCTGTGCCTGGGCGGCGCCATCGGGCGCTACAGCTCCAGCGTGATGAGCTCGGGCTCCTTGGGGCGAATGGCGTTGGTGCTCGACCTCACGCAAACCCCGACCCCGGGCGGCTCGACCTCCGTCGTCGCCGGAGAGACCTGGAACTACCAGCTCTGGTTCCGGGATTTGAACCCCACCCCGACGTCGAACTTCACCGACGCGCGCTCGATTACCTTCGAGTGATCAAAAGTCGTCCAGGATGGCCTTCGCCAGGTCGGACAAGGCCACGGTGCTCACGTCCGCGTTGACCAGGATGCAGACCGCCTCATCGTCCTCGGGCCGCAGCACGAAGGCGCTGGCGTAGCCCGCGCGGCTGCCTCCGTGGCCGACCTGGTTGACCGGTTGGCCCGCGGCTGAGTCGGTGAAGAAGCCCATGCCGTAGTAGGGCTCGTAGGGGCAGCCTGCGCCGCAGCCCAGGTCGCTGACGGCACCCCACAGCTCGCGCACTCCCTGCTGGGAGAGCAACCCGCCCGGGGCGCGGTAGCTGGCGAGCAGCGCCTCCGCGAAGTGGGCCATGTCCACCGCCGAGGCGATCACGCCGCCGGCCGGGTCACGGGGCTGGGCGGACGCCTCGTCGAGCCGATAGAGCTGCCAGGTGTAGCTCCCTCCGTAGAGGTCGTCGCTGCTGTAGTAGTTGTCGATGCAGAGCCGGTCGCCCGGCGCGAACAGGTTGATGGCGGGGCCGACGTGCATGACCGACGACTGCGAGGTCGCCCAGCCGTCACCGATCGGGGTCCCGACGGCCCGGGTCATGTCGAGGGTCGCCGTGCACATGCCGGCGGCGTCGAAGACGCGCCCCTGGAGCAGCCGAGCGAACGGGAGCGCGGACGCGTGGGCGAGGTAGGCGCCGGCCAGGGAGTAGTTGAACGCGGAGTACTCGAAGCCGCCGCCCAGGTTCCCGTAGGTCGCGCTGTCGTAGTGCGGGGAGACGAGGTCGTCGGGCTCGGCCCAGAAGGCCGCCAGGTCGCCCGGGTAGCAGAACAGGTGCAGCGCGCCGCTGTCGAGGCGGAAGGCCCCGCGGTGCGCGAGCAGGTCG
>JAQBVH010000547.1 GCA_027623615.1 Planctomycetota bacterium
AGCGAGCACCTGTGGCGCACGCTCCTGATAGGTAGCGTCGTCGGCCCCGACGGGGTTAGTGGACGCTGAGCTCGACCTGGATGGCCCTCTCCAGCTCCTCGGGGTCGAAGCCCCAAGGGCCGGGGAGACCCTGGAAGGCGACGCGCCCCTCGAGGTCGATGAGCACGAGGCGGTCGGGCCAGGCGCCGTACGCGCGGGCCACGTCATCGTCGACCTCGTCGATCAGGGTTTCGAGGTCCTCGAGCTCGACCGCCTGCATGCAGGTGCGCGCCAGGGCTCGGCGCTCCTCGACGTGCAGCGGATCCTCGACGATCGGGGCCGCGCCGCCGCCCATGGGCGCGACCGAGTCGATCGCGTGGGCCTCGCGGATGTAGACGACGTAGAACTGCACCTCGTCGCCATAGTCCTCCCAGAGTTCACGCAGCCGACCGGCTGACTTGCGAAAGGGAGGTCATGTGTAGCTGCCGAAGATCAGCGCGACCGGCCGGTCGCCGCGCAGGGAGGAGAGGGTCACCGGCGGGCCGCCACGCAGCGGACTGAGGGTGAAGTCCGGGGCCAGCTGGCCCTCCAGCGGGCGCTGCTGCCGTAGCTGTTCCTCCGAGAGGACCTCCCAGGCCCAGGCCTCCCCCTGTCCACGGGCGACGTGGAAGTCCAGGACCTCGCTCAGACCCAGGGCCCGGTCGCCGTCGCCGTCGAGCGCGGCGAGGAGCCCCTCCCAGGGGTCGACGCCATCGAGCAGACGTGCAACCACGGGTGTGCCCGCGGGGGCCCACGGGCCGGCTGCGAGCTGGCCGCAGCGGAACTCTTCCTCGGTCACGAGGCCATCGTGGTCGCTGTCGTGGTTCTGAAAGGCCGCCTCGAGCTCCTGCGCAGCGAGCAGGCTGCCGTCCGCGTCGTGCTGGAAGAACTGGCCGATGAGGTGCACCGCGCGGTCGGCCGCCTTCTGCCCACCGCCGCGGATACGGCGCTCGAAGTCGCTCAGGTCGAGGACGCCATCCTGGTTCCGGTCGAGCCGCTCGAAGGAGCCCGCGGTGCGACCGTGCTCCGCGCTTGTGACGCGACCGTCGCCGTTCCCGTCGTACGTCCCGCGCAGATAGTCCCACGGCCCAGAGAACTGGGCCGTGTCGTCTGATGGGTCGCTCGGAGCGTCCGACTCGTTGCACGAGGCGAGACACACGAGTCCCAAGAGGAGAGAGAGGCGGGGGATCACGGGGCTGGGGCGAGGCAGTCGCCCTACGCCGGCTGGGGCTGAAGAACGCTACCCCCCCCTGCGCCCCTGGCCACGCTCGCGACGCACCGATTCCACCGATTTCGTGGATCGTTACTCGGTTGTCACGTTGAGCGACCCGGCGCGAGTCACATCAATGTCCAACCTGTTTCGACGCGAGTTGCACCTCGAGGCCGCGCGCTTCGAAGTAGCGACGCAGCATCCCGATCGCAACGTCGTCGAGCCGTGCACCGGCCGCCCGGATTTCCACCCGGATGTCCTCGCTCGTGGCTTCAGCGATGGGCAAGGTAATGCTCAGGTCGATCACGCGAATCCTCGGCGACGCCTCGACGAACCGGCCAGGGTCCTCGTCGATCGGTTCGACGAACGAGTCCGCCACGACGCGGTAGGTGGCGCTTCCGTCGCCCGGACGAATCAGCGCGCTCCAGTGTTCCGCGCAAACACGTTCGAGTTGACCTACGTCCACCTCGAGCTCCCGGCGCCACGGCCCATCCTCGGGTAGGTGCTCCATGAGGTCCGCCTGGAGCAGGTCGACCAGCTCGCGCTCGAGGTCCTGTCGGTCGTCCTCGAAGCGATCGGACCACGCCACGACCTCGACGGTTGATCGATCGAAGCAAGTGACCAACCCACCGCAGATCAACGCCGCGACCATCAGGACCAGGGCGCCCGTGGCGCGGGCGCTACCCGCGGCAGGCGAGTGGGTGGGCATTGCACTAGTATGGGCACGGTAAGCCTGTCCGTGGCGTTCCTTTTGGCCGCGCCACCCGAGGATGTTCCGCCCCGAGACGCCGGCACCGTGGTGCGCCCAGCGCCCATCCCGTAGCCTGCCGCCCAGCAACCATGAGCCTCCAAGCCACCCTCGAAGCCGACCTGAAGGACGCGATGCGCGCCGGGGAGACCCTCAAGCGCGACACCCTGCGCATGGTGATCTCGGCGCTGAAGAACAAGCGCATCGAGCTCGGCGAGGACCTGGACGACGCCGCCCAGCTGGCCGTACTGATGACCGCCGGGAAGATGCGCAGGGAGAGCGCCCAGCAGTTCGACGAGGCCGCTCGCCCGGAGCTGGCCGACAAGGAGCGCAGCGAGTTGGCAGTGATCGAGGCCTACCTGCCCAAGCAGCTGGGTGAGGACGAGGTGCGTGACCTCGTCCAGGCCAAGATCACCGAGCTCGGCGTCAGCTCGCGCAAGGACATGGGCCAGGTGATGAAGGCGGTCATGGCCGCCCACAAGGGCTCGGTCGACGGCAAGCTGGTGCAGCGCCTGGCGGGCGAGCTGCTCTCGTAACGGCGCGCTTGTTTCGATGATCCCAGCGCCTAGGGTTCGCAGGGTGCGCCTTCGACCCTCCGAGCCAGGTCCCACCCGTTGAGCGACTCCACGCAGCCCAGCGCTCCGAGTGACCCCGCCGAAGCCGGTGGCGTCAACCTCACCAAGCGGCACGAGCGGCTCGCGCGGCGGACGCTGCTCGTGTCGCTGCTGACGCTCGTCAGCCGCATCCTCGGGTACGCGCGCGAGATCCTGTCGGCGGCGCTCTTCGGGGACAAGTCGGCGGTCTACGACGCGTTCATCACCGCGTGGCGGGTGCCGAACCTGTTCCGACGCTTCCTCGGGGAGGGGGCGCTCTCGACCTCGTTCCAGACCGCCTTGACCCGGGTGGACGGGGACCACGGGGAGGCGCAGGGGCGGCGGCTGTTCCTCGACACGGCGCGGCTGCTCGTGGGGCTGCTCATCGGGCTCACCGCGCTGGTCATGGGCCTCGTGTCCCTGGCGCCGGACCAGATGCCGCTCACCGGCTGGGCCTGGCTCGGCGCGGATCCGGCGCCCGTGCGCGAGCTGACCGTGCGGCTCATGCCCTTCGTCATCGCCGTCTGCCTGGCGGCCCTGGTCGGCGGCGCGCTGCAGGTGCGCGGGCGCTTCGCGCCCACCGCGTGGGCGCCGGCGGTGCTCAACCTGGTCTGGATCGGCTGCCTGGTCGCCATCTGGTACGGGTACGGGTTCGGGGAGCCAGGGGTCATCGACGACGTGCGCGAGTTCGAGATGGCGCGCTGGCTCGGTTGGGGGGTGCTCGCCGCAGGCGTCGCGCAGCTCGTCGTGCAGGTGCCGGCCCTGCGCCAGGCGGGGTTCCTCGGGCCCGCGCCGCCCAAGCTCGAAGGCGGACCCAGCTCCTGGGGCGTGCTCAAGGCCAGCGCACCCCTCGCCCTCGGCGCGGCCGTCTACCAGATCAACGTGATGCTCGACGGGCTGATGGCCGAGGGCCTGCTCCCCGACGGCGGGCCGACGCTGCACTACTACGCCAACCGCGTGCAGCAGTTCCCGATGGCGCTGGTGGCCGTGGCGGCGACGAGCGCCGTGTTCCCAGCCCTCCAGGCCCACGGGCACCAGGGCGATCACCGCGCCGTGCGCGACCTGCACGACAGGACCCACCGGGCCATCGCGTTC
>JAQBVH010000548.1 GCA_027623615.1 Planctomycetota bacterium
CTCGAGGTGTTGCTGTTTCTGGCTCACCGGCTGAGGCCTTTGGAGCGTCGAGGGGTGAGCTCCGGCACGCCGCGGCGCCACTCTTCTTCGCCTTCCCACACCTGCACTGCCCTGGGGAGCAACGCTGTTTGCCCGGCGGGAAGCGCCCGCGGCAGTGAGCCTGGGCATCCGCGCGGTGGGTGGACGCACGTCCTCGATCGAGTGCCACGGAGTTCACGCGGGAATCCGAACACCCCTCCCTACAATCCATGGGCAGCGCTGTCGTTTCCGCTCGCCGCGAGACCAACACGAATGGCCCGCCCATGATCGCCGATTCCGAAGCGTCGAACGCCCTGTTGCCGCTCGCCGTTCGCTTCTGCGAGGCTGACCCCGTCGCCGGGGCTCACGCGCTCGAGGCCCTCACCGAGGAACAGGCCCTGGAGGTCCTGGGCTCGCTTTCGCGCGGCAGCCTGCGCAAGCTGCTCCCGATGATGCCGCCTTCCTTCGTCTCCTCCGCGGTGGCGGGTGACCAGGCAGGACGGGCCACGCCGATCCTCGAGAGGGGTGGCGCAGAGGTGTGCTCGTCGGTGCTGTTGAGCCTGCGAATCCCCTGGGCGATCTCGCCGGCGAACTCCTTGCTGACCGACATGCCGATCGGCGCGTAGAACTTGACCGTGACGTTGGCCGGGACGGTCATGCGCTCGTTCGGCTGATGACGGCCATGGCCCATGATGATCAGCTTGTTCATCGACTCTCCATGCGAGGGTGGCTGGGCGCCACCGCGGGATCGGTAGGTGGCGACCGGCGGCGGGGCTGGGTTACGAATCGGGCTCCGGTACGATACGGCCTGCGGCCAGCCCGTGAGCGACGAGTCCACGCGGGCCCCGATGCGGGCCCGCGTGCAGTGTCGGGTCATCGTCCAGGGAATAGCGGGCTCAATGCCCGTGTCCCGTGTGCCCGCTCGGGTCGTGGCCGGCGTGGGCGTGGGTGCCGATGTAGTTCGTGAACTGGATCAGGAAGGCGGTCTCGTCGGAGCCCAGCTCCCGGTCGAACTGGGTCACGGCGAAGCGCAGGCGTGAGGCTGCGGAGAGCCGCCGACTGTAGTACAGGGTCAGCTCGTCGGTCTCGGGCCTGGTGTGCTCGGGGCGCTCGTAGGTGCTGTACAGCGCACCCACGGAGTTGCGCTGGTCGAAGGCCCGCTCGATCCAGACGTAGGACCCGAACACGTCGTCGTCGAGTGCAGTCAGGGTGTCGTCGGCGGTGTTCCCCGGCGTGCCGTTGTCGTTCAGCTCCGCTCCGATGTCGCCGTCGAACCACAGGCCCTCAGCGCCGAAGCTCCAGCCGGCACCTCCGGCGGCGTGGGTGCGGTAGGAGAGGTCGGCTCCGAGGACACGGTTCGAGAGGCCGCCGACCTCGAAGCCGCTGCTGTCGAGCTCGAAGCCCAGGTCGGGGATCGAGCGCGACGAGAGGCCCCACTCGAGCAAGCCTGAGTCGCCGAGGTGGTGGACTCCGGCGACACGTGCCGTGAAGCTGAGGTCTGCGAGGTCGGACCGTTCGGGGCTGAACGCCTCCGCGCCGACCTCCGGGGCTTCGCCGTGGCCGTGGTCGGCCAACAGCGAGTCGAAGACGCCGAGGGACAAGCGATAGGCATTGTCCTGGTCCGAGCCCAGCCAGTGGTCGATCTGCACGCCCGTGCCCGCGAGCTCGCGGCCGAGGTACTCGCGCAGCACACCGGGTCGTTCCGGATACGGCAGCTCATGCACGTGCAGCTGCATCTGCAGGCCGAAGTCCGCGAAGAAGCGTCCCGCCCGCAGGGAGGTCTCCCCGGGCAAGCCCGTGTACTGCACGAGGGCTTCCTCGAGCACGACCTCGTCCTCGTCTGCGACGAGCAGGGCGTAGCCGTACGTGTTGGCGTCGATCTGGCTGTGGAAGCTCATCTCGAGCGAGCGCAAGCGCAGGTCGAAGCCATCGTTCTGCGAGCCGTCGACCTGGGTGTGATCGGCGATCGCATCGATCACGGCGCCGAAGCCGGGGGTGAGGCCCTTGGCCTCCTGGGGGTGTGCCCCGAGGTCGTGCGGGTGATCGTGCGCGTGCTCCTGCGCGGTCCGAGGGGACTCGCCGGGATTGTCCGCGAAGGTCTCGTGCAGGTGGTCCTGGGCCACGGGGACCAGGAGGAGGAGAGAGAGGGGGATCATGGTCGTCGTCCGGTTAGTCGTCGTGTGCGTCGCCGCGACGGAACTCTCCCGCCAAGGAGGTCGTCGCGATCAGAAAACAGCCGTGGGGGTCAGACGACGACCGGGGGACCGCGCTCGCTCTCCGCCAGGCGGCGATGGGTGCGAGGGGTCGAGGTGACGACAGGTGCGCGGCTCACCGCGCAGCCGAGGACTGCTCCCTTTGCCTCGACGGGTGTCGGCGGGACGTCCGCGCTCAGGCAGCAGAGCGGACAGGCGTGAGCGCTGTCCTGGCCCGCGGCGACAGGCCCGTCCGACTCGCCGGTCGAGTCGCAGCAGTGGTCGCGCGCGTGGGCAGCGTCCCCGCCGCCGTGGCCATGGCCATGGCAGACGGCGTGGTGGGCCGGCCCCGAGAGGGCCAACCCGATTGCGACCAGGCCGATGAGCAGCCAGTGCGCGAGGGCTCCGCGGCGGGAGGACATCGGCGAGGATTGCATCAGAAGAGCCGCGGGGCGGCAACCGCGAAGGCGTCCCGGACAGGGATCACTCCTCGCAGTCGCGCACCACGACGGTGTGACCTTGAAGATCACGTCCGCCGACGTCCCGGCGAGCATGCCCCGGGTGAGGGCGACGTCCCCCGTCGCACCCGAGGGCGTTGCGTTCGCGCCCGTCGCCCGGGGGTCCAGAGGAGCATGACGGCAGCCTGGGTCCGACGGGCAGCGACCGCCAACTTCGGACGGGTGTAGGCTGCTGGCTCCCGCGCTCGCTCGTATGGCCCTAACCGGACCTCGCCCCAGGCATGCACCGACGCTCCAGTCACCTTCAGGCTCGAGGATCGTGGAGGAACCCGTGACCTCACTCGACCGACTGCTGCGCGACGTGCGTGCCTGCACCCTCTGCGCCGACTCCCTCGAGCACGGCGTTCGCCCCATCGTCCAGGTCCACCCCGAGGCGCGCATTCTGATCGCCGGTCAGGCGCCGGGTCGCCGCGTCCATGACTCGGGCGTGCCCTTCGACGACCCGAGCGGCGACCGCCTGCGCGATTGGATGGGCATCGACCGCGACACCTTCTACGACTCGCGCCGCGTCGCGATCTTGCCCATGGGTTTTTGCTCCCCCGGCGCCGGCAGCTCGGGCGACCTGCCGCCGCGCCCCGAGTGCGCTCCTGCCTGGCGCCAGCCGCTCCTGGACGCGCTGGGGGAGCTGCGTCTGACCCTCGTCATTGGGCAGTACGCGGCGAGGTGGCACCTCGACGTCGGCAAGCAGTCCTTGACCGCGGTCATCCAGGGCTGGAAGCAGCACCGCCCCAAGGTCCTACCCCTCCCGCACCCCAGCCCGCGCAACAACATCTGGTTGCGCAAGAACGGCTGGTTCGAAGAGGAGGTGCTGCCGTACCTGCGCCGGCGGGTGAAGCAGGTCCTGCGCTAGGCGACCCCGGTGGGGCCGCCTACGCCTCCTGCGGAGGCGTGGGTGTTGCTTGGCGCCACACCTGACGGTGTGACAGCCCG
>JAQBVH010000549.1 GCA_027623615.1 Planctomycetota bacterium
GGGGTGTGGCAGCAGTTCGACGAGGCTGGTCAACGCGCCTATGTGATCACCCTCGAAAAACACCACGAGCTCGGGCAGCACAAGGAGCTGACCAAGCTTGCCGTCGACCACGGGCGCCCCTGGCAGGTGCGCGCCGAGGCCCTGCGTGCGGTCCTGCGCAGCCAGAAGCTCGAGCAGGCCGACGTCCTGGCGGCCGCCTTTTCAGATCCGGACGGCCGGGTAAGAGCGATTGCATATGGAGAGCTCGGGAAGCGTGCTCCGGAGCGTGCGGTGGAGCTTCTGTTGAAGTCGATCGCGCAAGGCTCGGTTGAGGAGCGCGGTTCGGCGATCCTGGCGTTGGGTAGGATCGATCACGACGCTGCGCGCAAGTCCCTGAGCGGCCTGGCGACAGCCGCTGCGAATCTTCCCTATCGAGCGACGATGTTGGAAGTTCGCGAGGCACTCGAGCTCCAGGGGATGAACGCGGACGAGCAGCTGGCGGTGACGGTGCTCGAGGAGCTCGGCGACGGCGAGTACAGCCAGAAGGTGATGGGCCACGTCGAGGCCCTCGCAGGCGGAGACGTTGCGGCCGGCCGCAGGATCTTCCTCGAGAAGACCGAGACCAACTGTCTGCGCTGCCACTCCTACGCGGACAAGGGTGGCTCGGAGGTCGGCCCGGACCTGAGCAAGGTGGGGGAGCGGCTGACACGTGAGGAGCTGCTCCTGTCCGTGCTCGACCCGAACGACTCCGTGGCGGAGGAGTTCGAGAACTGGCTCTTCGGCGTCGACGACGGGACGGTGGTGACCGGGCGCATCCGCTCGGAGACCGCAGACCTCGTCGTCGTCGAGACGCCGCAGAAGGAGACGGTCGAGCTGCATCCCGATGAGATCACCGTCCGCAAGCGTGACGCCTCGTCGATGCCCCAGGACCTGGCTACGCACCTGTCGCCCCGGGAGCTCAGGGACCTGATCGCGTTCCTCGCGGCCCAGCGCTAGGGCCGGGGAACTTCTTTCCGGGTGCGAGGTTCAAGGCCGCGCCCCCAGCGCGCCGACGGGATGAACGTGGACCTGTGGGTCCACCCACGTCCCCCGTACGCGCGCATGTCTGACGACACTCCGAACCTTCGCTTCGCTGGCACGACGAACAGCCTGTTCACCCCCCAGGAGGTGGAAGGGCTCATGCGCGTCGAGTTCGAGCGTGCGATGCGGTACCAGTACGCGGTCAGCTGCACAGTCGTTCAGGTCGATCGCCTCGAATCGTTGCACTCCCTGCACGGCGTCGAGTCGAAGCAGGCCATCCTCGATCGTGTGGTCGAGCTGGTCAGGGAGAAGACCCGGGACGAGGACCTCATGGGGTTCCTGGCCGAGGACCGGCTGGTGTGTGTCTTCCCGCACACGAGCGCGCTGGCCGGGCGTAAGCTGTGCGAGCGGGTGCTGGCCGGCTCGCGTCGGCTCGCGTTCGACATCGGCGGGGAGGCGACGATCCGGATCAGCCTCTCGATCGGCCTGGCGCACAACGAGAACCAGAACAGCCTCGGGTTCGACTCCCTCAAGCGGGTCGCCTACGAGGGCGCCGCCGTCGCCGAAGCGGCCGGGGGCGATCGTTGGGCGGAGACCGACCTCTACGGCCTCTACGAGGCCCGGCGGCAGCGTGCCGAGGAGGCGGCCAGGGCCGCTGCCGGCGAGCGCGGCGTCGCCCCCCAGGATGTGCGCGGCACCCTGGAGCAGATGGTCTCCGAGGGTGGCGACCTCGAGAAGGCGGTCTCGACGCTGGTCGAGGAGCTCATGGAGCGCGCCCTCAAGGAGGCCAAGGCCGACCTCGCCGTTGAGCAAGTCGCGATCCCCGGATCGAAGAACAGGAGCGGCGAGCAGGAGCAGGCCTACCAGCGCGAGATCGAACTCCTGCGCCGGCGGGTCAACAAGCTGACCGAGTCCCTCGGTCTGACCGAGCAGGAGTTGCTGCGTCTGCGGTCGGCTGGCACCGTCGACGACGGGGTGGCCTCGATCTACCGGGAGGTCCAGGGCCTCTCGATGGAGGACACGCGCGACGAGCTCAAGCAGCAGCTCATGTCGAGCATCTTCGAGGCCAACCTCGACCTGCATCGCAAGCAGCGCTCCGCCTGAGCTCGTTCGCCGGGCCTGGCACGAAGAACGCCCGGCCGCTGGGCGACCGGGCGTGCTCGTTGCTCGCCGCCCAGGTGCGGGGCGGCGCGGCGTTCAGCCTCGGATCACGGGCAGAACGTGACGCAGAGGCCGTCGGAGAAGTTCGAGCCGGTGCCGACGCTCGGGTCGCGGTACCACCACTGGAAGTACATCGTCTCGCCCGGGGAGAAGTTGTCGGTCGGGCTCATGTTGAAGTTGAGCGCGCGGGACGCCATGCCGTTACCGTCCGCCTGGGATGGGGGCACGATGCGCACCAACCCGCCGTCAACGCACAGGGTGCCGTGGCCGGCGGGGACCTGCTGCTGCTGCGGGCCGAAGAAGAACAGGCCGAACTCGTTCGAGACCGAGGCGCTGGCGTGCAGGACCATGTCGTTGGCGCTCAGGCTCACGCTCCCGCTGGCGGAGATCAGCGCACCGGCCGTCTCGGAGTTCGCGGTCGTGACGCAGTAGTTGGTCGGGCCCGCGCAGTCCTCGAGGACCACGTAGAGCTCGCCGCCATTGTGGTCGAGGATCAGCATGTTGCCGTCGACGTCCTCGCCGAAAGCCACGGGGCTCTGAATCGTGTCGGCACCCGGGGGCTCGAGCTCGGCCGTGCGCTCGGTGAAGTTGCTCATCGAGGCGCCGTCCCAATCGAAGCTCCAGATCTGGCCGTTGCACCAGTCGGCGAAGAAGTAGGTGCCCTGCAGCCCGGCGATCGGACCGCGGTAGGCGATACCACCCGTCACCGAGCAGCGGCCAGCGCCGTGGGTGTAGTCGTGCGCCGGATCGGTCAGCGCGGAGCCGTTGCAGGTGCAGCCGGAGAGGCCCGTGCAGTTGAAGCCCTCCATGCAGCGCCAGCCGTAGTTCTCGCCACCCGTGCTGGTGCCGGGTGCCCAGTGGATCTCTTCGCGGGCGTTCTGGCCGACGTCGCCGATCCAGAGGTCACCGTTCTGGCTGTCGAAGCTGAAGCGCCACGGGTTGCGGATCCCGAGGGCCCAGATCTCGTCGAGCACGTTCGGGTCACCGACGAACGGGTTGTCGGCGGGGATGAACGGCGACGGGAGATCGACGTCGAGGCGCAGGATCTTGCCGAGCAGTTCCTGGCCATCCTGGGCGCGGTTGCCAGGGTCGTTGCCGGAGCCACCGTCGCCGGTGCCGATGTACAGCATGCCGTCGCCACCGAAGCGGATGCAGCCGCCGTTGTGGTTGGAGAACGGCTGCGGAACGATGAGGATCGTCTGGACCGGGTTCGGGTCGGCCAGGTCCGGGTTGCCGGGGTCGACCGCGTACTCCTCGACGCGGGTGTTGCCGTTGGTCCGCGTGTAGTTGATGAAGAAGCGACCGTTGTTGGCGTAGTCCGGGTGGAAGGCCACTCCGAGCAGACCGCGTTCACCACCGGTCGACACCTTGCCTGTGATGTCGAGGAACTTGGTGACGGTGCCGTTCGGGTGAACGATCTCTAGGTCGCCCGTGTTCTGCTCGCACACGAAGATGCGCGCGTCTCCGGGGGGCGAGGCGATGTCGACGGGGCTGGCG
>JAQBVH010000550.1 GCA_027623615.1 Planctomycetota bacterium
GGCCGCGAGCTCGCTGCCACCCTCGCTGGCGCCCCTCCGGATCAACCCCTCAGGGTCCTGCGAGCGGCCGCCGAACCGCTGGAGGACGTGTCCGTCGAGGACGTCGCGATCCTGGACAACCTGGACACACCCGCGGACCGGAAAAGTCTTCGCAGGCGAGTCAGCGATCCCACTTCAGAACGCGGGGATTGAGGGTCGATTCTTGGATCGACGCCGTCTCCCCGATCGGGAGCTCGGCCTTCCCGAGACCCCCAATGACGCGCGTTCCATGAGCTTCCAGGGTGATGTCCGAGGCATCGGACTCGCAGAGCTACTGCAGGGCCTCGCCCGAGGCCGCAAGGAAGGCACCCTGACCCTGACGGCGAAGGGCGCGGCGAGCATCATCGGCCTCGAGGACGGCAAGGCCCAGCTCCTGCCCGATCCGGAGGAGGACGCCGAGCAGTGGCGGACCCTGGCCCGCGACGCCTGGGCCGACTCGCTGCGGGTCGACTACCTGCGCATGTCCGTGATCGCGCGGGCCCATCGCCTCGAGTATCTCTACGACCTGCTCGACGGCGGCGACGTGCACTTCCGCTTCGAACCGGGGCTCATCCCGCGCGCCAAGCCCGGGGTGGGCGAGGAGGCGGACCAGGACACCCAGGTCTTCTGCGACGGCATGCCCGTCGAGTTTCTCTTGCTCGAGTACGCCCGCGTCGCGGACGAACTCGACAGCAAGCCCGAGGCCCGCGCCATGCCGGCCGACCTCGTGCCCTGCCTGCTCGACCCCGCGGCGGTTGGCGGCACTCCCCTGCAGCTGCTCGAGCACTGCGACGGTCGCTCGACCGTCGCCGAGATCGCAGATCGCATGGGCTGGCCCGTGCGCCAGGCCTGCCTCGCGCTGCTCCCGGCACTCAAGGCCGGCGGACTGCGCCGTGCCCACCCGAGCGAGGTGCTCGACCTCGCCCTGGCCGAGCTCAAGGCCAAGCACGTGTCACGCGCCGCCGTGCGCATCCAGGCCTGGTGCAGAGACGGTGAGCCTGGCCCGCTGGCGCAACACATGGCCGAGCTGCTCGAGTCCGAATGGCTCGGCGGTCGGCTGAGCGCCGCGCTGCGCGCCATGCCCGCGCCCAGGCGGCGCACCTTGTTGCGTCGCCTCGATCATGGCCTCGGCAACTCGTCGCAGACGGTCGTGCACTGGCTCGAGGCTACGCGCCTCGACAAGACCGACCGGGTGGCGCGCCTCAAGCGGCTGGCCGCAGAGTTCCGCGAGGGCTCGGACCCGGACTCCCCGGACGTGCGCGAGCTGCTTGACTGGGCCCGCGATCAGCGCGAGACCGGGCACCCCTGGCGCGCCGGGCCGGCCCTGGTCATGGCGGCCCTGCGCCAGCCCACGAACACGGCCCTGCAGCTCGATCTGGGGACGGGCCTGGTCGCCGCAGGACGTCCGCTCGAGGGCGCTCCCTGGGTGATCGCGGCCTCGCGAGAATTCCTCGAGCAGGGTCACGCGGACCGGGCCATGTCCCCTCTGCGCGCGCTCCTGGCCGCCGACCCCCGCAACCGCGAAGGTCGTCAGCTCCTGTCCCGCGCGCGCCGCCAGTCGAGCCAGGTGCGCAAGCTGCGCAAGAACCTGCTCATCGGCTTGGCGTTGACCGGCGTCGCCGCCGTGGGCGCGCTGGTCAAGGTGAATGTCGACGCCGGCCGTGACTCGCGCCTCGAGGAGGTGCGGCTGGCCCTGGGCAACCCGCGCTCCGCCGTGCGGTTGCTCGAGGAGCACTTCAAGGACGACCACTCCCCCGAGATCATGCACCTGCGCGACCAGATCCAAGAGCGCCAACGCGTCGACGAGTTCGAGCTGCGCTCGAGCTGGCTGGCCTCGTACAACAGCGCCCAGCTCGAGGCGACCAAGGGCGACCCTCTAGCCGCCCTCGGCAAGATCCGAGCGATCGGTCCGACCCCGAAGCTCGTGCTCGTGCGCGAGCCCTGGCCCGATCCGAATGACCTCTACTCGGCGCTCTCCGATCACCTGACCTCCGAGCTCGACGCCCTGGGCGAGCCAGTCGAGGGTTCGCCGCAGCAGGTCGCGCGTGAGGACCAGATCCGCGGTTGGGCCGAGACCTTGATCGTGACAGTCCGCGCCGAGGGCAACGTGCCCAAGCTTCTGATCGAGTTCACCGACCGCCTCGAGGAGGTCCAGGAGCAGGTCGACGCGAGGCGCGACACGCGGAACGCAAAGATCGACAGGCGGCTCGCGCTCGAGAACCTCGAGGTTCAGGACAAGCTGTATCGCGAGGGTGTCCTCGCCGCGGAGAAGGGCGACCTGGTGCGTGCCCTGCAGAACTGGGAGGATTGTGTCGCCCTCGACGAGACCGGCAAGGTCGAGGCCCTGCTGGAGGAGCGCATCGCCGAGGTGCGCGCTCAGCTCGAGGCCGTGCGCGAGGCGCGCCGCCTGGCCCAGGCTGGACAGCACGCGGAAGCCATCGCTCTGCTCGTACAGTCCCTCGCAGACCCCAGCGATGTGATCCTGCCCTGGCGTGTGGACAGCTACCCCACCGGAGTTCGGGTCACCCAGGGAGAGGCTCGCGCCTGGACGACACCCTTCTCCATCGAGACCACGCTCGGCGAAACCGTCGAGCTCACCTTCGAGCGGACCGGCTTCCTGACCCGCGTCATGACCTTCGGCCAACCCGCGGATCAGGTCGTGCACCTCGAGCGGGAACCCGAGCGCGCCTGGACCGGCGCAGGCCGGGTCGATGCAATCCCCGTTCCGATCGAGGGCGACCATATCGTCGTCGACCGCGACGGCAACCTGGCCCGCTGCGGTCCGGCGGGTGAAGAGCGCTGGACGGCGGACGTAAAGACCCTCTCGGGCATCGCCCGGGCGCCGGTCTTCCTGTCCGAACGCCCCGGCCACCTGCTGCTGGTCACCGAGGACGGGGACGCCTGGATCCTGTCCGCGAGCGACGGCGCCCTCGAAGGCCCATGGCAGCTCGGCGCAGCGCCCCAGGTCGGCCCTGCGCCGAACGCCGGCCACGTCCGCGCCCGATTGACCGACGGACGCATGGTCGTCTGGAGCGACGCCCTCAAGCCGGTCCTCGACGAAGCGGCGCCGTACGACATCGAGCAGGGCGAGGAAGACACCCGCTACGGAGCGACCGGCGGCATGGCCGTCGCGCGCAGGCGGGCCGGAGACGCCCCCCGCTTCCCGTGCCCGTGGCTGGACTGGGTCGTGGTCGCGAAAGAACACGCGTACGTCGTGCATCCGACCGGGAACCCCGACGACGGGTACTCGATCCTGCGCGCCGGGGAGTGGGAGTACCTGGCTTGGGAGTCCGCCTCCGAGCACGCCCCCTTCGGTCGCCTGTGGGTCTCCGACGACGCGGGCATCCGCGCCTATGTGCCGCTGCCAGAGCATCAGGTAGTGAGCCCCGAGGACGAGTAGCGTCCCAGCACGACTGCAACCGCCGAGGGCCCTCCTGCTAGGGTGTGCCCATGCGCGCCCTCCTCTGGCTCCCCCTCGCCCTCACCGGGTGCGCGTCGGCGACACGCCCGGCAGTCGCGCCGGTCGACGCGGCGCCTGCAGTGCGCGGGTTGCCCGAAGGATGGGACCTCGTCCCAGCCAGCGCGTTCGAAGAGCGGGTCGCTGCGCTGAACGGCCGTGAGGTGCGCTGG
>JAQBVH010000551.1 GCA_027623615.1 Planctomycetota bacterium
AGGCGTGTGTGCTGCTTGGCGCCACACCTGACGGTGTGGCAGCCCGGAGCGAGGACCTGTGGCGTACGCTCCTGCGACCCCGTTGGGGCCCCCGGGCGTCTGACTCCGTACTGCTTTCCACGCTGGGATCTGTGCGGGGGGTCCCAGGTGACTGGGACTCCTACCGCGACACGGCTTTCCATTCGAAGTAGTCCCAATGGTCGCGAGGGACCCGGTGCCCCAGCGTCCTTCTTTCCGCGGTCGGGATGGAAGGGATGGAGAATCGATGATGCGCAAGCTGAAGAGGGTCCTGGTCGGACTTGATCAGGAGCCGGGAGGCGAGGCCCTGTCGGCCGGCAGTCGTACGGCGGCGCGGCAGGCCCTCTGGCTGGCCGAACGGACCGGCGCCAGGGTCGACTTCCTGCACTCGACCTGGACCGATCCGGAGGATTCCTCGTCCGACCCGGGCATTCCCGCTGGGATCGAGGGGCAGGTGGAGGCCATTCGGCAGGAGCTCGGCGTCCAGGGCGCGGACCCGCAGGTCTTCCTGACCGAGGAGCGTCCTTGGATCGCCCTGACGCGCAGGGTGATTGCGGGCGATGCCGACCTCCTCGTCGTCGCGAAGCGCAGCCATCGGCGGCGAGACGATCGCCGGCTGGGGAGCGTCTCGTTGAAGCTCGTCCGCAATTGTCCCGGTCCGGTCTGGGTCGTGAGGCCGGAGCACGAGCTCCGGCACCGGTTCGTGCTGGCGGCGACGGACCTGACCGCCGTTGGTGATCTCGCCACGGAGTACGGCGCCTTCATCGCTCAAGCGGAGGAGTGCGAACTGGGCATCGTGCACGCCTGGCAGGTCCCGATGGACCTTCAGCTGAGCGCGCGGCGGCTGGGCGCGGAGGAGGCTGCCAGGGGCAGGCGGGCGATCGCGGACGGGGCGCGACAGCACATCCGCGGGCTTCCCGGTGTGCAGGGGCTCGGCGATCAGGCCAAGGTCATCGTCACCTGCGACTCGCCCTCTCGTCTCATCCTCCAGGTGGCGGAGGAGAAGGACCCCGACCTGGTAGTGATGGGGACCATCTCCCGGGGCGGCCTGGCCGGGATGCTCGTCGGCAACACGGCGGAGAAGCTCCTCCACAGGCTCGACTGCTCGCTGCTGACGGTCAAGCCGGAAGACTTCGTCTGCCCGCTGAAGCTGGACGACGCTGCCGCCGGTTGACCACTCGGGGAGCGGGGAGGCGACCTGGCTTCAGGCTGGACTCGGCGACCCCACTCGGGGTCGCCTACGCCTCTTGCGGAGGCGTGCTGGTCCTTGCGCGCCACACCTGACGGTGTGCCAGCCCGGAGCTTGCACCGTGGCGCACGCTCCTGGACCTACTCGCCGCCTTCGATCTCGGGATGCAGGCGCAGCTCGACGCCGTTGGGGCCTTCCAGCGGCGACAGGGCCGGCACCGTCTCGAGCCAGGCGTAGACCTTGTCCATCGGCGTGACCAGGCCCATGTGCGGAACGATCGTCGGGCGCAGGCTGCCGTGGGTGTAGATCTTCGAGAAGACGCCCACGACCCGATGCGAGCGCGCATCGAAGATCGCGCCGCCGGAGTTCCCGATGTAGGTCGGAGCGTTGATCATCCAGTAGGTCGAGCCGTCGACCGAGTGGCTCGTGGCCGCGACCTCGCCGCGGGTCGGGATCGGGTCGTTGCCGAGGGGGCAGCCCACCGCGATCACCGGGCGGAAGATGCGCGCCTGGTCCACATCCTCGGAGGTCGCGAGGTAAGCCCCGTGGGCGACCGCCTCGTCGCTCAAGAGCTCGAGCACCGCCACATCGATCCCCGGCTCGAAGGCGATCAGGCGCGACTGCTCGTGGCGCTGGCTGCCGTCCTCCCCGTAGATCGTGACCGGGATGGTCGGATCGACCGTGATCGAGTCGGCGCGGATGTCGCGCACGACGTGCCAGGCCGTGACCAGCAGGGTGGTGCTCTTGTCGGAGCCCTCGACCTGATAGGAGGGCAGCAAGACGCCGCTGCCCACGGTCGAGGTGCCAGAGAGCTGCACCGAGGGTCCGACCAGCGCACGCCAGCGCACGGACTCCTCGGGCTCCATCAGGCCTGCGAGCTCGTCATGCGTCTCGCTCGCCAGGCTGGCCGCGGCGTCGACTGCGCTGCGCAGGCAATCCCAGTCCTGGACGTCGCCGTCGAGCTCGGCCTCGAGGGCCATCAGGCGCGCCTGGGTCTGCGCAACGACCAGCTGCTCGACCTGCTGCTCGGCCGCGGCGCCCTCGGACAGGGCCTGCCAGCGCGCCTCGGCGGCCTCGAGCTCGCCCTGCAGCATGGACACGTTCCCCAGCACGGCGTCCCGCTCCGCGCGAGTCAGTTGCGCGGACTCCTCGAGGACCACAGACAGCTGGCGCAGGTCCATGCCGATCCGGTCCAGGTCGCGCTGCATCGATTTCTCGCGCCGCGGAATGGCGGCGTTCTGCCCCTCGAGCCGATCCATCCGGTCCTGGATCCCCTGGTAGCGGGGGACGCCGACGGCGGCGAGGGCGAGGGTGGCGGTGCCAAGGATCAGAACACGTTGCATGGGTCCTCCGAGGGGCGGAGCTGGGGGCGAGTGAGGGGGCGCGCCGCGTGAATGCGATTTCGTTGCGCTGCGCTCCCTATCGGCCTCCCGCACCCGCTCAGCTGAAGCAGCGGCGCGAGTTATCCACGCTTATCCACCCCCCCGGTGGATATCTCTAAATGGCTACGAGGAAGGAAGTTGTGGATGTCCGCAGCGACGCGAACCCCCAACAGTCCCCGAAGTATCCCCAGTCATCCCAGAACGACCCACGGGACGGTCCTCTCTCGAGAACTCAGCGCTGCTCCACCCCGAGAATGCGGTCGCCGACCACGATCGCGTCGAGCACCTCGAAGCCCTCACGCAGCTCCCCGAAGATCGTGTAGCGGCCGTCCAGGTGTGGGGTCGGAAGGTGGGTCACGAAGATCTGGGAGCCGCCGGAGTCCATCTCGGCGCTGCGGGGCATACCCAGGGACCCGCGCACGTAGGGCCGCCGGTTGATCTCGTGTCGGAGCGAGTCGTCCTGACCGCGCCAGGTCCCGGTCCCGTTGCCGTCCCCGCGGTAGCAGCCCCCCTGAACCACGAAGTCGGGCACGACGCGGTGGAAGTCGAGGCCGTCGTAGTGACCGCGCTGGGCCAGCGCCAGGAAGCTGTGCACGTGGACCGGCGCCTCGGCGGGGAAGAGCTCGAAGATCAGGTCGCCCTTGCTCGTGTGCACCACCACGGTCGGGTTCCGTCGCGGCCGGTCCTCGGGATCGAGCGGCAGCTCCGGCTCCGCCTGAAGCGGGACCCCGTCCAGGCCGGTGGGCCGGGTCGGCCAGCCCGGGATGTCCGCTGCGAGGTCGCGGGCGGCGCGGCGCACCCAGGGGTGGGCGTGGCCCTGGGCCTCCGTGATGAAGCTGAGGGCCTCGCTGGTGCCGATCGCCTTGGCGGTCTGGAGGACCTGCAACTGCACGTCGACGCCCACGTCACCGACCGCGGTGTGGAACGCCGCCTCCAGGGCGGAAAGGTCACCCGGCTTCGGCTGGGTCGCGAGGGCGGTCGCTGCGGCCACGCGCACGCCGTTGTCGGGGCTCTCCAGGAGCGCCACGAGTTTGGAGT
>JAQBVH010000552.1 GCA_027623615.1 Planctomycetota bacterium
CGACGTGCAGGCCGAACGCCGCGAGCAGGAAGGCGGACGTGCCCATGCCGCTCGTCGACCACACGGCCAACGGCACCAGCGTTCCGACGACCAGCGCGCCGCCGAGGGTCGCGACCCTGCGTCCCTGGGCCACGCGCGCGATCGCGCCCGTCACGAGCACGACCAGGAGCGCGCCGGCCAGAACCGAGAGCACCCGCGCCGTCACCCACGGCGCGATGTTCAGGCCGATGCCCGCCGCGATGGCCAGCACCCAGCCGAACTCCGAGTAACCCTCGACCGGGGGCTGCTCGCCCAGATTGAAGCGCAGGCCCTCGCCGCGGGCCAGGTTGTCGGCGAAGCGGAACGAGATGAAGGCGTCGTCGCAGACGAAGTCGAAGCGCCAGACGAGCAGCAGGAACGGCACCAGCGCGATCAGGGCCGCGAGCCAACGCAGGGCGCGGGGGTGCTCCACCGCTAGTTGGTCGCGACCGGGAACATCTTCTTGCCGCAGCGCGGGCATGCTCCTGCGCTGGGCTCGCGCACCTGGAAGTGCGTCGCGCAGGTCCAGGCCCACTGCAAGGCCTCGGTGCCGTCCTCGCCCCCACCGGTCGCGTAGCCGAGGGCGCCGAGCGCGCCCTCCGCGCCGCTCGCGCCGTCACCCGTGACCGGGAACGGGGCGGTGATCCACGGGCTGCGCTGGACGAGCTGGTCGAGCAGACGCGCGACCACCAGGGGATGGTCCGCGATGACGTTGTGGGCCTCCAGCGCATCGGTCTGCAGGTTGAAGAGCTCGGAGGCCTCGGGCATGTGCGGGCGCCAGATCAGCTTCCAGGGCCACTCGGTGATGCTGTTCAGGAAGGCGGCCTGCGGCCGCTTCTGGGCGATGAGCGAGTTCGAGTCGTAGCCGTTCACCTGATCCGCGTACGCGATGCGCGGCGCGTCGGCCTTGCCGTTGAGCAGGGAGCGCAGGGTCGAACCATCGACGCTCGGCCCCTCGACGCCGGCGAGATCGTAGAGGGTCGGCGCGACGTCGACCGTGCGCACGAGGTCGGTCACGCGACCACCCGCGGGCACGCCCGGACCACTCACGATCAGCGGCACGTGGATCTGCTCCTGGTAGAGCACGCGGTGGAACGGCCAGCCATGCCGGGCCGTTCCGTCCGCGAGACCCTCGCCGTGGTCGGCGGTGATCGCGACCACGGTCCCGTCCCAGCTGCCCTGCGACCGCAAGCCGTCGACGAGCGCGCCGATCTGCTCGTCCATGTACTCGACCTCGACCGCGTACAGGTCGTCGGTCGTGATCTGTCCCTGGGGCGTGCGCGGCACGCTGCGCAGGTACTCGGCGGGCGGCACGATCGCGCCGTCGTGCGGGTCCCAGTAGTGGATCCACAGGAACCAGGGTGCGTCGGCGCCCTCCACGAACTTCAGCGCGCGCTGGGTCGTGTCGTCGCTGCGGCGCTGGAGCGTGCTCACGTCCCAGCCATCGACTCCGCCCTCCTTGCCCGCGAGCGCCCCGTCGAAGCTGTCGAAGTGGTCGAAGTCCCGGTCGAAGCCGAAGTAGCCCGAGACCGGGAAGGCGCTGTGCACCGCGCCCGTCGTGTAGCCGGCCGCGCGGAAGACCGAGGCCGCCGAGGGCGCGCTCGCCGGCAAGCGGAAGCCCGAGCCGGCGTGCAGCACCCGCAGGCCGTGGTTGTACTGGAACTGCCCGGTCAGGATGCTCGCGTGGCTGACCGGGGTGACCGCCGAGGCCGAGGAGGCGTTCGTGAACCAGGCCCCCTCCGCCGCGATCGCGTCCAGCCGCGGCGTGTTTGCCTTGCCGGAGCCGGTGACCGACAGGTAGTCCGCCCGGACCGTGTCCAGGGTGATCAACAGGACGTTGGGCTGCGCGCCGCCGGGGGCAGGGTCCGAGCCCCCACCGCAGCCGACCAGCGCCAGGAGCGCGACCGAACCTCGAAGCATGGGTGAAGAGTACCCGCTGCCCGTCGGTAGTCGCTGGCCCGGAGGCGCGGTAGGTTGGTCCCGGCGCGGGACGTGTCCCGGTCCACCAGCGATCCCCGGCCGCCGCCGACATGCGACTGGCCCTCCTCCTCCCCCTGCTCCTGTCCCCCAGCGAGGCCGACGCCCCGGAGGCGGTCGACGCGTGGGCCGCGGTGTTCAGCAGGGGCCGGGCGACGATCGACGAGGAGGATGTCGCGCGCCTCGAGAGCCTGCTCATCGACCTGCGCGGCTACGGGCGCCTCTCCGACGCCCACCGCAAGCGCGCGGGTCGCAGCCTGCTCGACCTGGTCGGGGCCGGGCTCTCCGCGTCCCGGACGCCGGATCGGGAGCGGGCAAGCCTCGGCTGGGGCCTGGTTCAGCTGGGAGGCGCCGAGTTCGAGGGGCTGGCCAACGAGTCCCTGATCGACTGGGCCACGAGCGAGATCCTCGTGGTCGCCTCCGGCAACCCGCCGGCCCGTCGGGCCGCGGCGGCCCACCTTGTGGCCGACGCTGACGGTCCCCAGGTGCTCCAGGCCCTGAAGATCTGTGCCCGGGACGAGGACCCCGATCTCAAGGCCGCCGCCTACGAGGCCCTGGTCGGGCGCGAGGACGATGGCACCCATCGCCTGTTCCTCCAGACCCTCTGGAAGGCCGACGACTCCACCCCGAACCACCTGCTCGGGGCCGCAGAGGCCCACTTCCGGGTGGTCCGGGTCCCGACCGACTCGCGCCAGCTGCAGGTGCTCGAGAGCTTCGTGCGTGAACGAATCGGGGATGTCTCGTGGCGCCGGGCATCTCGGGCAGCCTCGGTGTCTCGGGCGCTGCCCGATGGGAAGGCGATTCCCCTGCTGATCGCGGGATTGAATACCTGGAAGTCCCGCTCTGGAGGGGACAGCCCCTCGAGACGCCTACAACACGACATCGCACGGGAGCTCAACAAGCGCTCCGGTCTTGATCTGGGACCGCATCCAGTGCGCTGGGAGACCTGGTGGCAGGCCAAGCTCGCCGGCGCCGCCCCTGCGGGGCCCCAGGGACCGGTCCTGACCAGCGCCGGCTTCTTCGGGCTGCGGCCGACGAGCGACCGGCTGGTCTTCGTGCTCGACCAGAGCGGCTCGATGGGCCAGGCCTTCCCACCCACGGAGCCCACCACCCAGGCGGAATGGACCCGCTACGAGGAGGCGATCGACCAGATGGTGCGCTTCCTCGAGACCCTCGGACCCCAGGCGCGCTTCAACCTGGTGCTGTTCTCCGACGGTGCCCAGCAGTGGCGCCGGGAGCTGCAACCCGCGAGCAAGGCCCACCTTCGGGCGGTCGCGGGTTGGGCGCTGCGGCGACCTCCGCAGGGCGGGACCCAGCTACGGCACGGAGTCGAGCTGGGCCTGGGCCTCGAGCTCGATGGCAGCCTCGACCTCGAACAGCTCGAGGTCGACACGCTGGTGGTCCTGTGTGACGGACGCACCGACGAGGGTCAGAACTGGGTGTTGCCCGTCCTGCGTCGCGTCAACCCGCGCGCCCGCATCGTCATCCACGGGGTACAGATCGGCGACGAGGGAGATGGCACCCTGGAGCTCCTGGCGCGCACCACAGGGGGTGACTTCCTCGAAGTCAAGCAGACCCGTTGAGGGCTAGTGGGTCCGAAAGGTTCCCGCGGCCCTTGCCCCACCCCG
>JAQBVH010000553.1 GCA_027623615.1 Planctomycetota bacterium
GATCAACTCGTGCCGGGCCCGCCCTTGATCTCCGAGCGCCTCGCCTAGCGAACCCGTCCCAGCTTCGTCACGCGGCCCCAGCGGTTCCAATCCTGCACGTACAGGTTGCCCTGGTCGTCCCAGCAGACGCTGTGCGGCGAGAGGAACTCGCCTGCCGCCCACTGGTCCCGCGGGACGCCGTTCTGGGCGCGCTTGGCCGGGTCCGGGTTGTCGCACAGGTGCGCGATCAACTTGTTGTTCTTGTCGAGGATGCTCACGCGCCCGGCCAGATCCGCGACCGCCACCGTCTCGCCGTGCACGTAGACGCTGCAGGGACGACGCAGCCCGGGGGTGTGGGTCGCGAGGTGGTTGCCTTCGAGGTCGAACGTCTGCAGGCGATGGTTCTCACGGTCGGCGACCAGCAAGGTCGGCGGGCTCGTGCGCGTGTCCAGCCAGATCCCGTGGCAGGTCACGAACTTGCCGTCCTCACCGCCGCGGCCGCCGAAGGAGCGGATGTAGTTGCGGTTGCGGTCGTACTGGTGAACCCAGTTCTGGCCATAGCCGTCGGCGACGTAGATCGTGCCGTCGGGCGCGACACAGATCCCCGTCGGGTTGTACTGACCGGCGTCCTTGTACAAGCCCGAAGTTGCCGGATAGCCCAGCGTCCACAGGATCTCGCCGTCGAGCGTGGCCTTCATGACCTCGTGCCGGCCGAGGTGGCACAGGTAGAGGAACTCCCTGTCGCCCTCCTTCACGATGTCCATCCCGTGCAGTCCGGCGCCCAGCTCCTTGCCCCACTTCTTGACGATGCGCCCGTCGCGGTCGAACACGACCATGCCGTACTCGCCGTCGGTGTTGACGTAGAGGTGCCCGTCCTCGGACCAGACCATGCACCCGTGGGTGTTGCCCAGGGCGTAGTCCCCGAGCTGGGCCCAGTCGGAGACCCACTCGAAGGCGTAGGTCTCGGGCTCAGGCTTCTCGTCTTGGATCGTGGTGGGCATCAAGAGCAGCGTGGTGGCAAGCGAAGCGATCATCAGTGAGTGTGCTCGAGGGGTGGAGAGAGGACGTGATCGATCTCGTCTCGCACGTCGGGGGACCAGGGACTGAGAGGATAGCGCTCCTGCACGCTGACGAGCTCCTCGAGCGCGCCCTCCCGTTGGGCGTGGTGCAGGGCGGTGCCGCGCGCGAGGCCGACCTGGTCGCCCTGCGGGCTGTCCGCAGGGATCTGCGCCAGCAGCTCCAGGGCGCGCTCCGGTTCCCGCGAGGCGATCCGGGCGAGGGCGCGGGTGAGGAGCACGGACGGACGTGAGGCCCGTGAGGGCTCGCTCGTCTCCAGGGCAGCGCAGGCTTGCAGCGCCGCCTGGATCTCGCCGCGCCGCACGAGGACGCGGGCGTGCAGCTCCTCGAGGTCGGGGTCCGGGCCTCCGGCAAGGCAGGCCTTCAGTCGCTGCTCTGCCGGCACGAACGCGCGGAGGCCGAGCTGGAGGCGCGCGAGATTCTCGGGCGTCGCCGGAAGCGCCTCGACGATCGCGAGGCCGCGCTGCACGGCGCGGGTACGCGCCAGGACGTCCTGGACGGGCGCGTACCCCGGCAGCGTCGACAGCAGCATGCCCCGCTCGAGCGTGCCGGCGGCGTCGATCCACACGAGCCCCAGTCGCCCGCCCGTCCCGAAGGCCCTCTGGAATTCGTCATCCCCGGGGTCGCGCACCTCGAAGCGCACGAGGTCCGCGAACGCGCCCTCCGCCTCGATCGCCTCGCGGAGCTCGCGGCCGAGCTCCAGGCCGGGCGCCGTGTACAGCACCAGGAGCGGGCGCGTGTCTGCGGGCTCGTGCTCGACGACTTCCGAGCCACAAGCGCCGAGGGTCAGGAGGAACACGACACGCCGCACACGCGCATGCTACCGGCCCTCGCGTAAGGGTGGCATGACCGAACTGCCTGCGCACGCAAGCAGCTGCTACCGTCACGGCCATGTGCTCCCCGCTCCTCCTCGCCGCTCTGCTCTTCGCCCAGGACTCCCCGCGCTCGGTCCCCGAGGCGACCCAGTACCGTCGCACCTCGACCACCGGCGAGGTGCGCGTCTTCCTCGAGTCGCTCGAGTCGTTGCCCCATGCGGACCGCGTGCACCTGGTCGACGGCTGGGGCAAGTCTCACGAGGGCCGCGGGATGATGGTCGTCATGGCCGGGGACCCCGCACCCCTGCACCCGACCGCGGGCCTGGCCCCGAACAAGCTGCGCCTCCTGATCAACGCGAACATCCACGGGGGCGAGGTCGAGGGCAAGGAGGCCGTGCAGGTTCTCCTGCGCGAGATCGCGAGCGGCGAACACGCGGAGCTCCTCGCGCGCTGTTCCCTCCTGTTCGTGCCGGTCTACAACCTCGACGGCAACGACCGCATCGCCCAGACGAACCGCGTCAGCCAGAACGGCCCCGACGGGGGTGTGGGGGAGCGCGCGAACGCGCAGGGGTACGACCTCAACCGCGACTTCATCAAGGCCGAGTCGCCCGAGTGCCAGGCGCTGCTCGCCCTGACGACGTCCTGGGATCCCCACGTCTGGATGGACCTGCACACGACCAACGGGTCTGCCCACGGTTATCACCTGACCTACGCGCCGTCCCTCTCTTGCAACGTCGATACGGCCATCGACCAGGTCGCGCGCGGGCAGCTGCTGCCGGCGATCCGCGCGCAGATGGAGTCCCGCCACGGCTTCCGGGTCTACGACTACGGCAACTTCTCGGGGCGCGAGCAGCGTGCCTGGGTGACCTACGACCACCGGCCGCGCTTCGGCACCAACTACGTGGGCCTGCGCAACCGCTTCACGATCCTGTCCGAGGCCTACAGCTACCTGCCGTTCCGCGAGCGCGTCGAGGCGACCCATGCCTTCGTGCTCGAGTCCTGGCGGGCCGCGAACGGGATGGGTGATCTTCTGCGCGAGGTCTGCGCCCGCGCGGACGAGGACGTGAGCGCTGGTCGCGCCTGGTTCGGTTGGGACACGGGGCTCGTCGACGGGGAGCTGGGACCGATCCTCGTGGGGGAGGTCGAGTCGATCGAGCTCGACGGGCTCGGCCGACGTCGGATCGCCGGGACGACCTGGCGGACGGAGACGATGCTCATCCGCACGGCGTTCCAGTCGCGGGAGAAGGAACTCTTGCCCCTCGCCTACGTGATCCCGATCCCCAGCGAGGCCTGCCGCGAGGCGCTCAGGCGCCACGGCCTGTGGCTCGAGCGGCTCGTGACCGACAGCCCGGCCCAGGTCCAGCGCTTCACGCCGACCGAGCTGCGCAAGGCGGGCCGCGAGTTCCAGGGTCACCACGAGCTCGCCCTCCGCGGAGATTGGGGCGCGACCGAGGAGGTCAGCCTGCCTGCGGGCACCTGGGTCGTGACCACACGCCACCCCCTCGGGCGAGTGGTCACGCAGCTGCTCGAGCCGCGCTCCGAGGACTCGCTCTCGACCTGGAACGTGTTCGAGGCAGGCACGAGCGTCCAGGCGGAAGGAGAGCCCGGCGCCTACCCCGTCCTGCGACTGATGGCACCGATCGAAGGTGAACGACGCCGCGTCGCAGCGTACGGGACACCCCGCTAGTGGTGTGATTCACTCTTATGCGGCATGTCGATCGGCCCGTACGGGCTCGCTGCGGCGTTGCGC
>JAQBVH010000554.1 GCA_027623615.1 Planctomycetota bacterium
CGGACACGGCGGCGACTCGGGGACGGAGACCCCCGCCCAGGTGCTCAACACCGCGATGACCGTGGTGCGCGCCGGCGGCGACATCGGCATCCCCGGCCTGTACGTGACCGAGGACCCGGGCGCGGTCAACGACGCCGCCAAGTCCGGCAACCTCTCGATCCGCATCGGCCTCGGCTGGGCCAAGAGCTGCAGCTTCACCACGGGACAGTGCCCGGTCATGTCCTACAACCGCCAGCTGATGCAGGCGATCCTGTACGACAAGATCCAGATCGCCAAGGCCACCAACACCCAGGTGATCAGCCTCGACGACGCGCCCCAGGGCTACCGAGACTTCGACCAGGGCGCAGCCAAGAAGTTCGTGATCGACCCCCACGGCTGCGTGGTGTAGATCAGTTTCCCAGGTGGGAGCGGGGGACCCGACGGGCACTCGCGGATTGGGAGCGCACATCCCAAGGCAGACTCCGTTCCCAGCATCCCCTCCAGCTGCGGAGGAAGGAGGTTCCCGCTGTTTTCAGAATGCCCGGTGCGCAGTCCTGGTTCCCTCTCAGCACACAACCAGTCCATCCCGAGAGAGGCCTGGCGCGGCCCCTCATCGACGTCCTTGGCGCCTCCTCCGCCCCTCGCGACCCGCTGAGCGGAGCTGGTAGGGACGGTGCTGCCCGACATCGCGGAAGGCATGTGCCACATCGGATTTCATGGCCGATTCGACCACCTACGTGGTTTTGTCCCCTGGTGCTGCATAGTCAACTAGCGCGCCAGGCCCTCGGTCGTCAGGATTCCCCCATGCCTTCCTCCGTCACCGTCCCGCTGGTCCTGCGCAGCGCAGATTCGGTCCTCAGCGCCAACCGGCCCTTCACGGAGGTCTTCGGCGCGACGATCGCCGAGCTCGGGGAGTCTCCGCTCCTCGACTGGATTCATCCCGACGACCGCGAGCACCTCGCGCGTGCCCTCGCTGCCGGCGTGGGTTGCTTGACGGCGCGACACCGGACGCGCGACGGCGAATGGCTCGCACTCGACTGGCGCATCCGGACCGACGCCGGCGAGGTGGTCGCCCTCGGGCGCCTGCTCGCGGAACGAGCGAAGACCGATGCGCAGGGAAGCGGCGAGGAGGCCGAACCTCGCGTCAGCCTGTCGCAGACGCTCGAGGCCATGGCCTTGATCGTCGAGGCGAAGAACCCGGGCATGCGCTGTTCGGTCCTGCTGGTCAATCAAGAGGATCAGTCGATCAGCGTGGGGGCCGGGCCGAGCTTTCCGGAGGAGTACAACCAGGCGGTCGAGGGCCTGCGCATCGGGCCCGCAGTAGGGTCATGTGGGACTGCCGCCTTCTGGAACATCCCGGTCATCGTTGAGAACATCCAGGAGGATCCATTGTGGAAGGACCTGCGCGATGCCGCCGCGATGGCCGACGTCTCAGCCTGCTGGTCGTATCCGATCGCCGGGGCGAACGGCGACGTGCTCGGAGCCATGGCCCTCTACGATCGGCTCCCTACGACCCCGACTCCTAACCAGCTCGACGGACTCGAGATTGCCGCGCGCATGGTCGGCCTGGCCGTCGAGGGAGCCCGCTACGAGGAGCAGCTGCGACACATCGCCAAGATCGAGGCCATCGGTGTCCTCGCAGGGGGGGTCGCGCACGATTTCAACAACCTGCTGGCGGCCATCCTTGGCAACGCGGAGTTGATCCTCCAAGGCTCCGATCACGCTGCCGGGACGACGCGGTCCCTCGATGCGATCATCACGGCGAGCCTGCGGGCGCGGGAGCTCTGCGACCAGATGTTGACCTACGCCGGGCGGAGCACGCTGAGGCGAGAGGTCCTCGAATGCAACGCGCTCATGCAGGAGCTCGGTGCGCTCTTGAGCGTGACCCTCTCGAAGAAGGCCACGCTGGAGTTCGACCTGAACTCCGCGCCGCTCGGTCTCCTGGCAGACCCCAGTCAGCTCGGACAGGTGATCATGAACCTGATCACCAACGCCTCGGAGTCCCTTGGAAACGAGCCCGGGTGCATCACGCTCACGACGGCCGCCAGGAGCTTCGAGGGGCTCGAGGACGAGCTCCTGCGCGCGAACACCAAGCTCCCGGCCGGCGAGTACGTGTGCATCGAGATCGAGGACACGGGTAAAGGCATGAGCGCTGCGACCCAGCGCCGCATCTTCGATCCGTTCTTCACGACCAAGTCGGTCGGCCGCGGTCTTGGCCTTGCGGCCGTGCAGGGCATCGTCTCCGGACATCGCGGCGCGATCATCCTCGACAGCGAGCTTGGCCGGGGCACGAAGGTGACCGTGCTGCTCCCGCGGGTCCAGCTCGAGGAGGGCGCCCCCGCGCCGGCACCGACCGAGCCTGCGGCTCCGACCGGTGCCAGGATCCTGGTCGCGGACGACGAGCCGAGCGTGCTCGCGGTCGTGGTCAAGATGCTCGAGAGGGCAGGGTACAGGGTGACGCCCTCGGCCGACGGCCTGGAGGCCTTGGAGCTGTTCGGCGCCACCCCGCTGGAGTTCGACTGCGTGCTCCTGGACCTCAGCATGCCGAGGCTGGATGGGATCGAGACGATGCGGGAGCTGCTCGCCCTGCGACCGGACCTCCGCGTCATCCTCACCAGCGGCTTCTCGGAGCAGGACATCCTGCAGCGCATCGAGGGGGCGCGCCCCGTCGGAATCCTGTGCAAGCCGACGACGAAACAGCGCCTGCTCCAAACGGTGGCCGAGGCGCTCGCGTGAGCCTCGCCCAGCGGCCCCAGGTCAGCGCCCAGCGGGGCACCGAGGCCGAGACGATGGCGTAGGACCCGCGGGTCAGCAAGGGGTCATGTGCCGACACTGGGCGTGGGCGCGCCGCTCCCCGTTCACTTGCGCCGGAAGGCCGCCTGCAGGAGGTCCTGGTCGAACCCGTCCGGGACCTCCCCGGCGGTCGCGTAGCGGTACAGCGAGGCAACCCACACCCCCTGCAGGGTGCTGAGGAACAGACTCAGCACGCCGACGCCGAGCACGCCGAAGACGATGGCGACCCACGCGAGGTCCGTGGCAAGGAACAGCAGCAGCGCGACGGCGAGGATCGGCAGGGCCAGCAGGAACCCGAGCAGACCGAAGCCGATGTTGCCGACGAACATCTCGCCCCAGGTCTGCTTGAACAGGGCCCAGGAACGCTTGAACGAGCCCGGCAGGCTCTCGCGTTCCATGATCAGGACGGGGACCATGAAGAACACGGCCAGGGACCAGACCGCGCCCAGCAGGCCCATCACGATCCGGCCTACCAGCTCGCTGCGTTCCTGAACGCTGCGGATCACGAGGCCGACCGTGGCGGCGACCACGCTCCAGGCCAGGATCGCTGGGAGGCGTCGGGCTGCGGCCGCGATGGAGGAGCCCAGGGTCGGGTCGCCCCCGCTAAGGCGTTCGGAGGCTCCGGCGATGACCGCCGCCTGGAAGAAGATGCCGACCGCGTAGGTGACCAGGTAGAAGGCGAAGCCGCCGACCTTGATGACCGGGTCATCGTCGCTCCAGGCGCCGTCGTCGTGCAGGCCGAGCCCGAAGAAGAACGAGGCCGCCACCACGAGCATGGCCAGGGTGGAGAGCAGCGGCAGCAGCATCAGCTCCTTGTCCTTCATCAGGACGCCGTACGACTGCTTG
>JAQBVH010000555.1 GCA_027623615.1 Planctomycetota bacterium
GTACCTGGCCGGGTTCCTCGCCGCGTTCCCGGGCGTGCTCTTCGCGATCGTGACGGGCCTGGTGTGGGGGCGTCGACGCGAGGCGGCGACGGCGATCGCCCTGGTCGCGAGCCTCGTGTACCCGCTGCTCGTCGGCGGGGACTTCATGTGCTTTGGCCGCTTCGTGCTGCCGGCGCTGCCGCTCGCGGCGCTGCTGTTCGCCGGTTGGTTGGCGAGCCTCGAGGAGCGGGGCAGCGCGTTTCCCGCGAGCGCGACCGCGGCGGTCGTCGCCCTCGGTCTCTTGCCAGCCTACGACCTGCACGCCGCGCCCAGGGCGCTTCGCGCGCCGCTGACCGTGCGCCACAACGCCCCGGTCTTCCGCTCGGAGTTCGGCCAGTGGAAGGCGATGAAGGACAACGCGGCGCGCTGGGAGGTGCTCGGCAAGGCGCTGAAGCAGCACACGCGCCCCGAGGCGACGATCGTCACGGGTGGCATCGGCGCCGTCGGCTACTTCTCGGAGCGCTTCCTCTACGACCAGAACGGTCTGATCACGCGCGAGGTCGCCCTCGGCCCCCTCGCGACGGACCGACGTTCTCCGGGGCATGACAAGGCGGTCCCGCCGGAGTTCTTCCTGAAAGACAACCCCACCTTCCTGCGCGTCGAGCTCCGCCACCTGAGCCAACCGCCCCCCCAGGGCGTGGTCGAGAGCGGCCCGGGGCGCGACCTCGTGCGCGCGCTGGATCCGAAGGACGGGTTCCCGGAGGGGTACGTGTTGATCGGTTACCGGCCGCGGTGACGCGCGGGCACCTATCATCCCAGCCATGACCTCCTCTCCCGAAGCCATCGTGGCGGACTACTTCCAGACGCTCGCAGCGGACCCGTCCGTCTCCGAGAGGCTGATCGGCAAGCAGCTCGCCGCGGCGGGGCATGACGCCGAGGCGGCGTTCCTCGTCAGTCACTTCGGGCCGATCGCCCTGGGGCGCATGGTGCTGGACGGGATGGGGGTCAGCTTCTCCGACGAGTACCTGGTCGCGAACTCCGACGGGTCGATCGCCGAGCGCGCGAGCCTGTCCGGGAACCCCTACTGGTCCGCGCTCGAGGTGGGCGCGCAGGCCCACCCGGACCTCGGCCCCAAGGTCGGCGCGCGGTCGTCGGAGGTCAACGCTCTCAACGCGGCCCTGAGCGACGGCGGAGAGCCCAGCGGGATGGTCCTCGCTCCCCTGGTGATGTTCAACGCGCGCCCGAAGCCCGGCGCGGAGGACCGGCTGCAGGCATCCCTCGCCAGGGCGCTCAAGCAGCCCTGGTGGAAGTTCTGGTGAGCGCGGTCAGGGCGTGACGAGGACGCGCACCGCGTCCGAGGTGTTGAGCCCGGTCCCGATCACGTCGCGATAGACCACCTGGAAGAGGTACGACTGGCCCGGGACCGCGGCGCTGAGGTCGACGGCGTAGCTGGCCTGACCCAACGCGCTTGTCAGTACCCCCTCGACTCGCCCCGGCTGCTTCAAGCACAAGAGGCCGTCGCCGAGCGACGCCGTCTGGGTCTTGGTGCCGACGACGAGCACGGCCAGCTGCCCGGCCGGGGCGCCGCTGAGGTGGAAGGACAGCCCGCCGCCCGAGACCCGCGACGAACCACGGGCCGCGAGGTAGGCGCCATCGGTCACCGAGTTCGGCGCGCCCAGGCACGCGCGCCCCGCCCGCGGCCGCGTGCGCAGGTAGGTCGGCAGGCCGACCGAACCCGGCGTGACGACCTCGCCGAGGTACGTGCCGTTTGCCAGGTCGTAGAGCTTGATCTCGCTCGTGCTGATGGAGGCGACGACGAGCCCCTCCGGCGTCACCGCCATCCCCGTCGGCCCATCGAGGCCGCCCGACTCGTCGACGCCGGTGGTGTTCGGGTCGTCCTCCACGAGCACGTCGATGAAGTCGCCGGTCGCGGCGTCGAAGCGCAGCACCTGGTCCGAGCCCTCGCTCGTCGCCAGGCAGACCGCGCCGACGAAGAGGATCTGGCGCGGGTTGGTCAGCCCGCTCGTGGGCTTGAGGAAGTTCTCGACGAAGGCGCCGGTCGCCCCGTCGTAGCGCTTGACGCGATGGTTCCAGAAGCTCGGGACGTAGAGGTCTCCGTCCGGACCGAAGGTCATGCCCGCGTCCGGCCCGTCGAGACTGCCGTCGCCCGGCTGGACGAACATCCCGAGGAAGGCGCCGCTGCGCCCGTCGTAGCGCAGCACCGCGTCGAGGCTGAAGCTCGCGACATAGCAGTCGCCGTCAGGACTGAACGCAACGGAGGAGGGCTCGACGAGTCCGCCCGTCTCGTCCGTGCCCGTGTTCGGGTCGTCCCAGACGAAGGGGCCGAGGTAGGCGCCGCTCGAGGGGTCGAAGCGCAGGACCTCGTCCGTGCCCTCACTCGCGACATAGGCCATGCCGTCCGGCCCGAAGTCGAACCCGAGCGTGCCCGCGAGGGGCGAGGGGCCATATCCTGGGAGGGCTGCACCCGACGGCAGCTGGAAGCGGTGGACCTCCGCGGGTTGAAAGCTCGCGACGTGGAGCTCGTCCGGGGAAGCTGCGAAGAGGAGCGGGATTGACAGCAACGACAGCATGTCGTTGGTTCTACTACAAGTTGTCGTTGCTGGTGGTGCCCCGCTCCGGGAATCACACGTCCCTTGGCGGCAGGCCCCGGAACACGTCCGCGCGGGGCGCCGGGTTGCCTGCGAGGCGGCGCCAGCTCGCCACCTGCCCCACGTGGGTCAGAAAGTCGGCCAGCGGGCCGTTGATGATGCTCCAGAAGGGTTGCGGGCCGGACTTGGTGCTGCCGGTGATCGAGACCGCGGCGAGCTGATCCGGCTGCGCGCCGGAGAAGAGGTCTCGCAACGCCACGATGCGCGTGAGGGTGTCCGCGCGCAGATCACCCCATTCCTCCGGCGCGACCATCTGGCCCTCGTCGATGTTGTCGGGTTCGCCCGAGAGTGTCCCGCGCACGCTGCCATCGACCCAGCGCACGAGCAGGTTCATGTGGACGAGGACCTTGCCCAGGGTGAACGCGCCCTCGACGGGGCAGAACTCGAGCTGGTCACCATCGAGCCCCTCCGTCGCCCAGCGATAGCGAAAACCCATCGCGTCGACCAGGCGCGCGAGCACGGCGGGGGCGGTGACCTCGTCGGGTCCCGGTTCGAGCGTTTCGTAGGGCAGGCTCATCGCGCGGCGTTCTCGATCGCGGTTCGCACCGCGGGCACGTGGGTCCAGAGGAAGAAGTGGTCGGCCCCCTCGAGGGTCGTGAGCTCGACGCGCTGGGCGTTCGGCAGGGATCCGGCCAGGAAGGTCGCGTTGGCGTAGGGCACCAGGTCGTCCTCCGTGCCGTGCACGATCCAGACCGGGCAGGTGACCTGGGTGAGCAGGGGCTCGAGCTCCTCGAGCTCGCGCCGCTGGGGTCCCAGCTCGTTGTTGGAGTTGCGCAGGGAGCGCGAGAGGAAGGGGCTCACGAAGGCGCCGACGTGGTTGTACCAGCGCAGCTTCTCGAGCCTCGGATCGAGATTGCCGGCGAGCACGACGAGGCCGCCGACCCGGTCCGGGTAGTCGATCGCGGCGCGCATGATGATCGGACCGCCGAGCGAATGGCCGACCAGGATCGGCTTGCCCATGTCGAGT
>JAQBVH010000556.1 GCA_027623615.1 Planctomycetota bacterium
GTCGCGCGCGTGGACCTCGGCCTGCTTGGCGCGCTCCAGCGCCAGGCCCACCCGCGCGAGGAGCAGGTGCGGGTCCGCGTCCTCGGGCGCCGCGCCGAGCGCCTGCTCGCCGAACTCGCGCGCCTCCTTGGGTCGCTTCAGGTCGAGCAGCGCGTGGCCGAGCAACGTCAGCGCCTCCGCGTCGTTCGGGTCCTGCGCCAACGCGCGCTTCAGCTCCGGCTCGGCCAGGTCCGGACGACTGCGTTCGAGGTAGGCGCGGCCGAGGTCCTTGTGGCCGCTCAACGCTTGACCCCGAGGTACTCGAGGACGTCGTCGTAGAGGCCGCCGTCGTTCGCGTACAGCGCGTGGTTGCGTGCGGTCCCGAACCACTCCTTGGTGGTCGGCTTGACCTGCTTGGCGGCCTTGGCCAGAGCCTTGGTCGTCAGCGCCTCGGGCACGCCGGTCTCGATGGCCTTCTCGAGCTTGGCCTCGATCGCGACGTCGACGAGCGCCTTGAGGTCCGCGCCGGAGAAGTCCTTGGTCTGCTTGGCCAGGCTGGCCGTGTCGACCTCACCCGCTGGCTTGCCGCGCAGGAGCACCTCGAGGATCGCGTCGCGCGCCACCTCGTCCGGCGGCGGGACGAACAGGATGCGGTCGAAGCGACCCGGCCGGCGGAAGGCGCCGTCCAGGTGCCAGGGGGCGTTGGTCGCGGCCAGGACGAGGATGCCGTCGTTGCCCGCCTGGATTCCGTCGAGCTCGCTGAGGAACTGGTTGATCACCTGACGACCGGCGGACTGACGCATGTCGCGGCGGCTGGCGGCGAGGGCGTCGACCTCGTCGAAGAACAGGACGCTGGGCTTGCTCGCCCGCGCCCGGTCGAAGAGATCGCGCAGGTTGCGCTCGCTCTGACCGGTGTACATGTCGAGCACGTCGCTGATGCCGACGTTGATGAAGGTCGCGTCGACCTCGCCCGCGGTGGCCCGCGCCAGGTGCGTCTTGCCGCAGCCCGGCGGGCCGTAGAGCAGGATGCCGCCGCCGATCGCCTTGCCGTAGGCGCGGTAGAGCTCGGGGTTGCGCAGGGGCTCGATGATCTTCAGCGAGATCTGCCGCTTCAGGTCGGCCATGCCGCCCACGTCGTGGAAGCCGCCGGTGGGGCGCTCGACGTAGGGCTCGAAGGACCCGTCCGGGTCCCCGTGGGTGAACTCGAACGAGAGCTCGTCCGCGTCGTCGGCCGGCGCGAGCCTGGCCAGGTCCTCGTCCCTGATGGTCGGGTCGAGGTCACGCGCCTTGCGATAGGCGCGACCGGCAGCGGCGTCGTCCTCCAGCGCGAGCTGGCAGCGCGCCATGAGCAGGTACACGTCCCCGCCGCACGGCCCGGAGTTCGTCAGCTCCTCGCAGACCACGAGCGCCTTGCTGAAGGCGCCCTGCGCGTGGAACGCGCGGGCGAGCACGGCCTTGAGCTGCGGGTCACCGGGGGTGTGTGCGAGGCCGAGCAAGACCTCCTGCTCAGCCTCCGCCGCGCGATGCTCCGCGAGGAGCAGCTCGGTGAACGCAATCCGCAAGGGCACGTTGTCAGGGTTCAGGGCGAGGGCAGCACGCAGGTTCTCGAGCACGGTTGATTCCTCCGGCCAGGAGAGTACAGGTCTTGGAGCCAGGGGGCCGGACTCACCCGCAGGCGGGCGTTCCGCGAGGGGCGCACCGCCCTCGCTTCATCCAATGCGCACGCGCAGCACGCAGGCCTCGCCGATCACGCGCACGATCAGGCCCTGGCGTCCCCAGACCCCGCCGATGTGCACGGCGCGTTCGCCGGCGCTGAGGACCAGCCCGTCCCCCACCGCCGCCTCGATCGGGCGCCGCAGCTTGCCCTTCTTGCCGCCGACCGCGTCGCTCACCTCGAGCAGGAGCGTGCCCGAGAGGGGCAGCAGGAGCTCGATCGGGAACGAGCTCTCGCCCGTCGCGCGCGGCCAGCGCACTTCGAGCGCGCCGGCGTCGACGCTGACCACGCTCAACGCGCCGATGATGCGGTCACCCGCGGGCGGCATCGGACCGGAGAGCAGGCCGCGCAGGGCGCGGTTGAGCTGGCGTCCGCGGTAGGTCCACTCGGGCATCCAGGGAGCCAGGCCGTCGGGGGCGCTGGAGAGCAGGTGCTCGCTCGCGCCGTCCTCCTCGAGCGGGCGACCGGGTTGTCCGGCCAGCGCTGCGTCGAGCGCGCCCGCCAACTCGACGTCGAAGTGACCGGGCAGGGCGACGCCGCCGAACTTCGTGACGGTCTCGGTGACCGCGTCCCAGTCCACGCCTGCGGTGCGCGACAGGTCCGCCGGCGCCTCGGAATCGTCGTCCTCGAACTCGACGTGCGGTTCCGGTCGCGGCACACCCAGGGCGTCGAGTGCCCGCTGCGCCGTACCGAAATCGGGTGAGAGGTCCAGCGCGCGGCCGTAGGCGCGGGCGGCCTCCTGAGCGTTGCCCTCCCCCTGCTCGAGCCGACCGAGTTCGAGCCAGTAGCGCGCGTTGCCGTTGTAGTTCGAGATCACCGCCATGAGCAGCCGCCGCGCCCGGTCGGGACGGCCTTCCTTCAGCTGCTCCCTGGCTTCCTTGACCATGCGCTCGTTGTTGCGCCGGTCGCGTTCCTTGGCTTTGCGGGAGGTCACGGGGCGGGGAGTCTAGCGCGCCGCGGCCAGCTGATGAGCCGCGCGGGGCATCAGCGTCACGGGCCAGGAGCTGCGCCACCGGTGCAGGCTCCGTGCGTCGCAGCGTCAGGTGCGGCGCCCAGCAACCTTCACGCCTCCGCAGGATGAGGCGGCCCCAGCAGGGTCGTTTCTTGGGTCGGCCTGGTGACCAGGGCGTCCGACGGGCCGCCCACGGAACCGAAGTGGGCGGCCGTCTGGCTCACGCTCCTCGAGTTGCCTCGCGTAGGCCTGCTGCTCGGCGACCGCCCGTCGGATCAGCTGGAGGTCGTCGGAGACCTCGCGCTCGCCAGGTCCTCCTCGGTCAGGTCCTCACCCCCGGGAACCGGAGCCTCGGGGTCAACCGACTGTCATGCCTTGATTGCGCGGCACATCAGGGATGAGCCTGGGGAGAACCCAGTCCCGACCGCTTCGTTTCGTCGGCATCGGGGAAGCCTCCGTCGCTCGATGCGTCCCTGGCGAGGCTCCGGCCTTTTACCGGGCCCTGCCCTCCGACGGCGGGTTGCGCCGGATGCAACTGATACATTGACACCGATCCACGGTAGAGGTGGCGCAGCGTCCTGTTCGCGGATGCGCACCGCTGCACCCCCCCGCCACAGGGAGAGAAGCCCATGAGTAGTCGAGACGCGATCCTGGCCGGGATCGCGCGCCTCCGCGCGCGCTGGTGGCGCGTGTATGCGCTGCGCCACGCCCTCCAGGCCCTGTTCTACCTGCTCCTTATCGCCGCTCTCGTGTTGCTGGTCTTCGAGGACCTGGCCCCGGCCAGCCTGGTGGCGCCCCTCTTGGGCGGTGCCTTCCTCGCAGGCATCGGCGCCGCCTGGTTGCGGCGCCCGTCCGAGGCCTATCTCGCAAAGGCCTTCGACGACAAGGCCGGTCTCAAGGACCGGGTCAGCAGCACGGTCGAACTGTTGGGCCACGCAGGTCCTATGGTCGAGGCGCTCAAGGAACAG
>JAQBVH010000557.1 GCA_027623615.1 Planctomycetota bacterium
CTCCTTCGACCGAGCGTCCATCGCGCCCGCCTCGCCCACCAGCGCCTCCCACGACGGGCGGAAGTGGATCAGCATCGGGAAGATCTGCTGCACGACGCCGTGCTCATCGATGAGGTAGGCGTTGGTGCGGTCGTAGGGCTCGCTGCCCGCCCGGTCGAAGTCGAAGACCAGGTCGAAGGGGAGCGGCTCCGGAAAGCCCTTGGCCATCTTCTTGGCGGAGTCGAGGTCCTTGTCCTCCTGGGACAGGGCGACGACGCGCACGCCGAGCGCAGCGAGGTCCTCGAGGTGATCGAGCAGCTGCACGAGCTGCTTCTTGCAGAAGGGTCACCAGTGGGCACGGTAGGTCGTGACGATCGCGCGCGACTTGCCGAGCAGCGAGCCCATCTCGAAGGTCGAACCGTCCGGGCGCAGGTCTGAGGGCCCGCCAGGCTGGATCGGTGGCCGCCGCAGGGGCCAGCCAGCAAGGTCGAGAGGCGCCACTCCTCGAGAATCGTGCCGTGACACTCGCCGCAGGTCAGGCCCGAGGTGTCCGCGAGCTGCACGTCACGACCGTCCCGCGCCAGACGCGCCCGCCAGGCGTCGTGGGGACCCTCGCCCTCAAAGGGCTCCTGCTCCATCGGCTCCTGCACCACCCCGAATGCGAGGGCGGCGGCCACGTGAACCGTGACCGCCAACGTGAGCGCGAGGAGTCCGCGCTACGGGTGCGGGCTCCGGGCTGCCCCGCCGTCAGGCGTGGCGCCAAGAAACACACGCCTCCGCAGGAGGCGTAGGCGGCCCCAGCGGGGTCGCTCAGGAGTCTGCGCCATGGGTGCAGACTCCGGCTGTCACACCGTCAGGTGTGGCGCAAGAAACACCCACGCCTCCGTAGGAGGCGTAGGCGGCCCCAGCGGGGTCGCCTCGCCGGGTGAGCACGCTACTTGTCGAAGACGTTGGTCTCGCTGGGCGAGATGCGCTCCTCGACCGTTTCGACGGTGAGGTCGAGGTTGTCGAGGTCCAGCTTGGCAGCCGCGCCCGTCGCCTGGGCGCCGGCCTGCGCCTTCGCGTCCTCTTGGATGTTCTTCTCGTCGTCTTGCATGGGGGTGTCCTCCGGGTAGGTGAGTCTAGTGTGCGGAGCCCGCGGGAACCGGCTCCTGGGTCGTGGCGCCGGCCAGGAGCCCCGCGCGGTGCAGCTCGGCGGCGAAGTGGGTCAGGCGCGCGCGGCGCTCTGGGCCGCCCGGCAGCTTGGCGTCGAACTGCTCGAGCAGGCTGCCGAAGTCCCCGGCCCGGTCGAGGGCGCGCACGACCTCGAGCCCGCCTGGACGCAGCTCGACGAAGTCGTGGTTCTCGGCGTCGTAGGCGAGGACGCGCTCGGCGCGCGGCAGCGGCGCGAGGCGCGCGGCGGCTTCCTCCTCCGCGTTCGCCACGAAGCGCCCGGTCAGGAAGTCGGGCCGCGCGGCGCGCGCGAGCGGGTGACCGAGCAGCTCGACCGCGTCCTTGTAGCTGAAGGGCAGCTCCTGGACGGTGAACCCCGACCGCAGGCGCAGGTCGGCCTGGGCGCCGCGAGCGCGACGCTCGTCCGCGCGCACGCGGCAGCGCTCGGCGAACTCGTCGGGGGTCGTGCCGCTGGCCAGGTGCAGGAAGTAGTGCGACTTCTGCATGAAGTAGAAGATCGTGTCGCCCGCGAAGATCGGGAGGTGGCGGCGGAAGCCCGCCATCATCTCGCCGAACATCTCGGCTGCTTCCTCCTGGGTCATGCCGACGCTCGAGCGGTAGTCGTGGTAGAGCGCGAGGTCCGCGCCCTCCACCTCGATCATCTCGACCCCGAAGGTCTCGGGCTCCTTATAGACCTGACTGACCTCGTCGATGTGGAAGGTCTGCAGGCTGACCTCGCGCACGATGCCCTCGTGCTGCGCGAGGAACTCGAGGCTGGCGCGCGCCTCCTCGACGGTCTCCGAGGGGAAGCCGACCATCGCGTACCAGGTCACGCTGATGCCCGCGTCCGCGCAGTTCTTGGAGACCTCCGAGATGCCCTTCAGGCTCTGCCCCTTCTTCATCAGCTTGAGCAGCCGCGGCGTCGCCGTCTCGTAGCCGAAGAGCAGCTTGCGGCAGCCCGACTCGAAGAGACGCTGCGCGCCCGCCTTGGTGTAGGCGCGCGGCTCGACCCGCGCGTCGCTCCACCAGGTCACGCCCGCCTCGCGCGCGATCAAGGCCTCGGGCAGGTCCTGGATCATGCCCGGCGGCATGCAGTCGGTGATGAAGTTGAAGTGCTTCGCGCCGTAGCGCGCCTTCAGCGCGACGACGTCCCCCGCGATCGTGTCGGCCTGACGCGTGCGGTAGCCGGGACCGATCACGGTCGGCAACGTGCAGAAGGTGCACTCACCGTAGTAGCAGCCCCGGTTGATGTCGTAGGGCAGCACCAGCTCGGGCGAGAGGTACTTGTCGAAGGGCAGGCCCTCGAAGTCCGGCGCGGGCGCGTCGTCGAGCTTGAGGGGGTGCATCGCCATGTTCTCGATTGGACGCGGCTCGACCACGAGCGGCACGTCGCCGCCGCGATCGAACCAGGTCAGCGAGCCGATCAGCCCGAGGTCGGTGCCATCTCGCAGCGCCGTGCAGAGCGCGTTCAGCGGACCCTCGCCCTCGTGGAAGATGATCGAGTCGAGGCAGTCCGCCGTGCCCGGCGCCGCCATGAGCTTCTTGCCGATGTAGGCCAGGAACCCGCCGCCGGCCGTGATGTGACAGTCGGGCAGGGCCTCCTTCACGAGCCGCGCGAGGGTCAACGCGGGCACCAGCTGGCTGCCGTAGACGATCGACAGGCCGAGCACGCGCGGCTTGCGCGCGACGAGGCCCGGCAGGACCTCCTGCCGGAAATAGCGCAGGAACGGGTTCTGCGACCCGTCCCGGATGGCCGCCTGCACGTCCGCCGAGCGGTCGTTCGAGTAGGCCATCGTGAAGTTGTGGGGCGTGAGCTCGCTCGGGAAGTGCGCCGCGCTCACCAGGCGCAAACCGTGGTAGAGGGCGCGCACCGCCGGCACGTAGGCGTCCGTGTCGAAGCAGGCCTCGCCGCGCAGGGTCGCCTTGGCGTCCTCGATGCGCTCGATCAGCACGTCCGCGCTGACCGCGGTCTCCGCGGCGGCGCGGAACGCGCGCGCTTCCTTGTAGGAGAGCTCGCCCGCGCTCTGGTCGAGCGGCAGCCGCGCCGTGGCCTTCTCGCGCGCGTAGGACAGATAGTCCTTCGACAGGAAGTGGTCGTAGGCCTCGATCGAGAGGTCGCGCTGCTCCACGTCCTCGAAGCCCTGCTGGCGCAGGTACGCGACCAGGCAGGGGATCGCCAGGTGCGGCTGGGTGAAGTGGCCCTGGGGCGGGAAGGCGAGGGTGATGGGAAAGTCGGTCATGAGGCAGTCACCAGTCCCGCCTCGGCCAGGCGGGTGAGGGCGTGGGTCATCCCTGGGTGTCGTTGTTCCAGCACGGCGAGGGGCACCTCGCCATCGAGTGTCTCGAGCAGGCGCGCAGCGCCGCCCGTCAAGCGCAGCGTGCGCACGCCGGTCAACGGACCGGCCACGGTCTGCACGGCGAAGTGTTGTTCAGCGCCGGCCTCGGGTAGCTCGGCGCCCGTGCGCAGGGCGGCGGT
>JAQBVH010000558.1 GCA_027623615.1 Planctomycetota bacterium
CCGAGACTCCAGACATCGAGTGGCAGTACGCGAGCCTGGGGCAGCTGCCGTTGGCCCTCGAAGAAGCTCGCGCGAAGAAGAAGAAGGTCCTCGTCGGTCTCTCCGGCGCGGAGACCTGATGACCCACCACCCGCTTCGAGAGTGGTTCACTCTCGACCTTGCTGCATGACCCTGAAGTCGTTCGGGCCAGCGAGGAGTTCGTGAGGATCATCATCCGCCGACCGCACGCTTACTTCGTACTCGACGACTGGTTTGAGGAGCAAGGCGGAGTCGTCAGCGCGACGCCTGGGGGGTGTGTCCTTGGGGATGGCGGTCTTGCGCCGCTGCCTGGGCTGTACGTGCTGAGCGCCGAGGGAGTCGTGGAGGATAGCGCGGGGTTCGTTGGGGAGGATGCCCGGGAGGCGCTGCTCGAGGTGCTGGGGAGCAAGTAGGCAGGTGCGACGCGCCCGGGCCTCGAGACGAACGAGCGCTGGCCTGGCCGGAGCAGGAGCCGGGCCAGCCAGGGGCTGCCAGGACGAGCGTGCCTATGGGACCGCACACCGGACAGCCGCAGCTTCTTGAGGACGGGGACGAGTTCGTCAGTGATCGACATGGTAGAAAAGTGGGATTCTGAATCCGAGGCCGTAGACCTGTACGACAGTGTGACCGGCACCTGGTCCCCTTCCCGGCTGTCCAAGCCGAGAGCCTGGTGCGGGCTCGGCGACGTGGAGCCATCCGCGAACTGCAGCCCACTCGCGAGCGGCCTGGACTTCGGAGACTTCCCCGATGCGGATTGGATTGGACCTCGACGACACCATCACCGCCCTCCCCGAGTGGTTCTCCGTCGTGACCAAGGCTCTCGTCGCGGCGGGCCATGAAGTCCACGTCATCACCTACCGAAGCCCAGGGACGGAGGCGGAGGTTCAGGTCGAGCTAGCCGAACTAGGGATCGAGTACACAGGTCTTCATCTTCCCTCGGCTGGTGAGCTCCCACCTGCGTGGAAGTCTCGGGTGGCGGGGGAACTGGAGTTGGACCTCATGATCGAAGATTCGCCCGAGGTGCTCGAACGCATGCCAGAGGGCACTGCTCGGATGTGGCTGTGCGACCCGGAGGTCTTTGACCTGGCTCGGTGTATCGAGGTGCTGTAGGTGGTCGAGGTCGCCGGCTTGAGGGAGTGATGCGGTCGGGTTCGGATCAACAAACGCCGACGGTCCTCTGAACCGGGGAAGGGTCAGATGGACCAGTACAGCGGATGGAGGTTTTCGGGCTCTCCTGCTCCCTTAGTCCCCCTTCGGTCCGTCGGTTTGTGGCTCTCGCTGCCCTTCTGGCAGGGCCTCGGAGGCGACCCTGACCACGCTGCCAATCTGGCGGGGGAATTGCCCGCTTCCACAGGACCCAATTGCCATAAGTCATTGCCCATCAAGACCCTGCACCGACCTGGCTCACCTGGCACACCGTTTGTTTCTCCCCCGGCCGCGCCCAACTGTCCTCGACCTGAGAGAGAAGCATGAGTCAGTCCAAGATCATCGGCATCGACCTGGGAACCACCAACTCGGTGGTCTCCGTCATGGAGGGTGGTGAGCCCGTCGTCATCACCAACCTGGAAGGGGCTCGCACGACCCCTTCCGTGCTCGCCTTCCAGGACGACGGTTCACGCCTGGTCGGCGCCCCGGCCAAGCGGCAGGCTGTCACCAACCCGACGCGCACGATCTCCTCGATCAAGCGCTTCATGGGCCGTCGCCACCACGAGGTCGCTGAAGAGGAGCGCATGGTCGCCTACGAGCTGACCGGCGCCGCCAATGACCTGGTCAAGGTCCAGATTGGCGACAAGCAGTACACCCCGCCCGAGCTGAGCGCGATGGTGCTGAGCTACCTCAAGGAGGCGGCCGAGGCCTACCTCGGCGAGAAGGTCACCCGCGCGGTGATCACCGTGCCGGCCTACTTCAACGACTCCCAGCGCCAGGCCACCAAGGACGCGGGCGCGATCGCCGGCCTGACCGTCGAGCGCATCATCAACGAGCCCACCGCGGCCACCCTGGCCTTCGGCCTCGACAAGAAGAAGGAAGGCAAGATCGCGGTCTACGACTTCGGCGGCGGCACCTTCGACGTGTCGGTGCTCGAGATCGGTGACGGCGTGTTCGAGGTCCTGGCGACGAACGGCGACACGGCGCTGGGCGGCGATGACCTCGACGAGGTCCTGATCAGCCACGTGGCCAAGAAGTTCCAGTCGGAGCAAGGCATCGACATCCGCAAGGACCCCATGGCACTGCAGCGCCTCAAGGAGGCCTGCGAGAAGGCGAAGATCGAGCTGTCCTCGGGCACCTCGACCGACATCAACCTGCCCTTCATCACCGCCGACGCCTCGGGGCCCAAGCACCTGCAGATGGCGATCACCCGCGCCCAGTTCGAGGGCCTGATCCTCCCCTTGGTCGAGCGCACGATCGTTCCCTGCAAGAACGCCCTAAAGGACGCGGGCCTCGATCCCTCGGCGATCGACGAGGTCCTGATGGTCGGCGGCTCGACCCGCGTGCCGCTCGTCCACGAGAAGGTGAAGGCCTTCTTCGGCAAGGAACCCAACAAGAGCGTCAACCCGGACGAGGTCGTCGCGTTGGGCGCCGCGATCCAGGGCGGCATCCTGGCCGGCGACATCAACGAGGTCGTGCTGCTCGATGTGACGCCGCTCTCCCTCGGCATCGAGACCCTCGGCGGCGTGATGACTCGCCTGGTCGCTCGCAACACGACGATCCCGACCAGCAAGAGCCAGGTCTTCTCGACTGCGGCCGACAGCCAGCCCTCCGTGGAGATCAAGGTCTTCCAAGGCGAGCGCGAGATGGCGACCGACAATCGCCAGCTGGGCACGTTCGTGCTCGACAGCCTCCCGCCCGCGCCCCGCGGCGTACCTCAGATCGAGGTCTCGTTCGACATCGACTCGAACGGCATCCTCAATGTCAGCGCCAAGGACAAGGGCACCGGCAAGGAGCAATCGATCCGCATCGAGGCGACCTCGGGCCTGTCCGAAGAAGAGGTCGAGCGCATGACGCGTGAGGCCGAGGCCAACAAGGAAGTGGACCAGGCCAAGCGCGAGCTGGTCGAGCTCAAGAACCAGGCCGACCAGATGGTGCACGAGACCGGCAAGCAGCTCGAAGAGCACAAGGACAAGCTCTCCGAGGAGGACTACCAGTCCATCGAAGACGCCCGCTTGGAGCTCGAGCAGAAGGCCCAGGGCAGCGACAAGCAGGCCCTCCAGAAGGCCCTCGAGGACTTCGCCAAGAAGGCCCAGAAGCTCGGCGAGATCATCTACGCCCAGCAGCAAGGCGCTTCCGGCGCCGAAGGCGCGCCGGGCCCCGACCCCACGGCCGGCGAACCGGGCGCCGAGGAGCCCGTCGACGCGGACTTCGAAGTCAAGAACTGAGCTGAGCCTCAGCCGCCCCATCAGCGACCCCCATGGCGGGCGCGCTCCCTGTTGGGGGCGCGCCCGAGGCCTCGTGGTACCTGCGCGACCAGTTCTCCGTGACCCAGGCGTTGACCAACGTGCACGTGGTCGACGTGACTACCGGGAAGCTGCTCGAGAACGCGACGATCACGTGGCGCGGGGACGAGATTCTGTCGGTGGGGACCGGTGA
>JAQBVH010000559.1 GCA_027623615.1 Planctomycetota bacterium
CGATGCGCTCGAGCACCACCGGCACACGGTCTCCCGGCGAGGCAACACTCAGAAAGTCCGCGACGTCATCCGCGCTGTAGAGGTCATTGCCCCCCAGCCGCAGGACAACATCGCCCACTCTCACGCCAGCACGTGCCGCGGCACCGTCGGGCTCGACCTCGGTGACCTCTCGGCCTAGCACGCGGACGTTGTTCCTCAGCCCGAGGGCCTTGCTGAGCTCCTCCGAGGGCACCGCGGTCTCGAACCCGAGCACGGCCGCCTGTTCCCTGGGAGCAAGCCACTTGCCGACCCTGTCGAGGAACGGCTTCGGCTCTTCGAAGGCCTTGAGCCTGTCGGTGACGTCACCCTGGGCATCGATGAAGAACACGTCCGGAATGGACGTCACTCCGTAAGCCTTGGCGAGCTCCGGGCTCGCGTCCAGGTCCACGTAGATGACCTCGACACCGCCTAGGGCCTTGGACACCTCAGAGTTTTCGAGGGTCTGCTGCTTGAGCCGGATGCACGGAGTGCACCACGTGGCCCAGAAGTCGATGATGATGGGCTTGCCCGCTTCCCGCGCAGCTTGAAAGGCTCGGGCGAACTCCGCGGGAGCGTCCTTGGGCAGCGGCGCCTTGTACGCCTTGAACACCGGCGCTGCGGCAGGCTTCTCGACGGCGACCTGCTCGGTCCCGTACTCGAGGCCCTGAATGACCTTGGCGAGCTTGTCCGGGTCGGTCTTCTTCGGGTCGTAGGTGATGGTGACCGTGTCGGTCTCGTAGTTCCAGGTGACCGCGTGAGTGGCGTGAGTCCCTTCCAGGGCCTCGGTGACCTTGTCAGGTCACCCCACTCATGTCGCCCCGGACTTGGTCTTCAGCATCCCGCTGACCCGAAACGCGACCTGCGCGCCCCCGGACACCTTCGCCGACTCCTTGTCCTTGCTCGGCACCTGCGCAACCGAGCCTCCGAAGCCAGCATCCCTCAGGGCCTGTAGCAGCGCCTCCTCGTCGTAGCTCTTCGAGACCACCGTCAGCGTGGCCTGCTTTTTCACGAAATCGATGCTGACTTTCCTTACCCACGGCAAGGACTCGAGTGCTCTGCGCACTCGCGGGGTTCACCCGGCCGCTCACGTCATGCCGGTGACATCCAGCGTCACCGCGCGCGTCTCGTCGACGGGTACCGGCCTCTCGCCGCCCACGACGACGTCTTGATGCGCAGCAGCGGGGACAGCGCCTGGGGTCAGGAGCAGAGGTGTGAGTAGGAGGAGGCGCTTCATGGTCGTGCTCTTCGGCTCACCCACTTGTACAGCCTCAACGCGGTTCGAGGTTGCCTGCGAGGCGCTCCTTCCTCGTGAGGGTTCCCAGGCTCCCATCCGGGGGCACCGGGTCTGCGAAGCCGAACCCGCGGCCTCCCGAACTTGATATCGGGCGACCTCCCCGGGTCTCACCCCTAGAGCTCGTACTCCTTGATCTTCCGATACAACGTGCGCTCCCCTATCCCGAGCACCTGCGCCGTCTTGGCCCGGTTCCCCTCCATCAACTCCAGGTTGATCCGAATCAGCTCTTGCTCGACCTCACGCAAGGACCGGCCGGCCAGATCAAATCCTCCCGCCGAGAGCCCGCCCTCGCCGCCCTTGATCGACTCGGGCACGTCCTGAACCGTGAGCAGCTCCCCGCGCGCGAGCAGCACCATGTTCTCGACCGCGTTGCGCAGCTCGCGCACGTTGCCCGGCCAGCCGTAGCGCACCAGCAGCGCGCGGGCCTCAGGCGTCACGCCCTTCACTGGACGACCGTGCTCGGCCGCCAGCTCGGTCAGGAAGTGGTCGACGAGCAACGGCACGTCGCCCGTGCGATCACGCAGGCCAGGCAGATCCACCGTCACGACCTGCAGCCGAAACAGCAGGTCCTCGCGGAACTCCCCCGTCTTGACCATCGCGTGCAGGTCCCGGTTCGTCGCGGCCACGAGGCGTAGGTCGACCTTGCGCGGCTCGTTGCCGCCGACCTGGGTCACCTCGCGCGTCTCGAGCACGCGCAGGAGCTTGGCCTGGGTGGGCAGGGGCATGTCCCCCACCTCGTCGAGGAAGAGGGTCCCCCCGTCCGCGTAGGCGATGCGCCCTTCCTTGTCGCTGACCGCGCCGGTGAAGGCGCCCCTGCGGTGGCCGAAGAGCTCGGACTCGATCAGCCCCTCCGAGAGCGCCGCGCAGTTGACCGCCACGAAGTTGCGCTCGGCCCGGGGCGAGTTCGAGTGCACCGCACGGGCGACCAGCTCCTTGCCCGTACCGCTCTCGCCGAGGATCAGCACCGTCGCTGTCGAGCTCGCCACCTGCCCGAGGATCTCGAACACTCGCTGCATCTGGGGCGAGTGGCCGAGGATGCCCTCGAAGCCGTAGCGCTTGTCGATCTGTCGGCGCAGCTCAACGTTCTGGCGCACCAGCGCGTCGTGGTCCTTGCGCAGGAGCGCGTTCTCCACGGCGCGCCCGAGCTTCGTGCGCAGCTCCGACAGATCGACCGGCTTCGACAGGTAGTCGGTCGCTCCCCCCTGGATCGCGTCCCGAGCCGTCTCCCAAGACGCGTGCCCGGTGATCACCAGTACGGGGATGCCGGGCAGCTGGACGCGCGCCTGGGCCAGCACCTCGAGGCCCGTCACGTCCGGCATCTTCAGGTCCGTCAGGACAGCGTCCCAGGGCTCTGCGTCGAGCAGCCCGATCGCGTCGCGTCCGGAGTCGACGACGCGACAGGCGTAGCCGTCGATCTCGAGGGCGTCCGCGAGGGCGTCAGCGTGACCCTCGTCGTCGTCGACGATCAAGAGGCGCACGGGGCTCTCAGCGGCGGTCATCGTGGGGATCCTCTTCGGTCGACTCTTCCTTGCGCCGTGCCAGCTCGACGAGGAGCGGCAGGCTGATCGTGAAGCTCGTGCCGCGCCCCTTCTCGGACAGGACGCGCATCGAGCCCTCATGTTGTTGCACGATTCGGCTGACGGTCGCCAGTCCCAAGCCGGTGCCGCCCTTCTTCGTGGACCAGTAGAGTTCGAAGCAGCGCTGCACTTCGTCCTCGTCCATGCCCACGCCGGTGTCCGTGATCGAGAGCTCGGCCCAGGCACCCTGGCGCGCGAGCCTCACGATCAGCTCGCCCCCGCCGGGCATAGCCTGTCGAGCGTTGACCATCAGGTTGATCAGCACCTGCCGGAAGCTCGTCTCGTCGAGCATGGCCAGGGGCAAGCTCGGCGGCAGGTCGACGTGCACGCGCACCCCGGCCGCCTCGTGCTCCGGGTCGAGGAACTCGATCACCTCGCGCACGAGGGCCACCAGGTCCGCGGGCGCCCGGTTGATCTCCCCGCCGCGCGCGAAGCGCAGGAAGTCGTCGAGGATCCCCTCCAGCCGAGCCACCTCCCGCTGGAGCGTGCGCACGCGCTTCAGGCCCCGGCGCTCCTGGGGCGAGGGCTCGCCGTCACCCCCGGGCGCGCCCGACCAGTCCTCCTCGAGCAGCGTCAGGTTGATCGCCATCGTCGAGAGCGGGTTCTTGATCTCGTGGGCGAGCCCTCCCGCCAGGCGCGTCAGCAGATCGTCCGGCTCGTGGGTCGCCGGCCTCGCTTCGTCTTCTCTTCCCATCACTAGCCCGATA
>JAQBVH010000560.1 GCA_027623615.1 Planctomycetota bacterium
CGGTGAGCGGTCCCGGACCACAACCGCCCAGCGACAGACTCGGGGCCAGGACGGTGAAAAGAACCGGCCCCATCCGCTGCCCGGAGGAGGGTCGAAGAGGGCAGCGGGTGGGAGCCGGAGGTTGAGGGGCCCGGGATCGTCGTGGGCGGGTAACGATCCCAGGCAGCCGCCGTCTGGTCCCGAGTTGAGGAGGGAGAGGGACCAGGCGCAGGGCGACCACAAAGGCCGCCTCACCTCGGGCGGGAGTGTCGGCCAGCCCGGCCCTCGGATGGTTTCCAAGATATGTCCAACCTCCCGGCCCCCGCCCCGTCCGGGTTGTGTCCGGAGCACAAACCGAGTGCTCCCACCCTGTTGCGACGCCCTGGCCTTGGGGTAGACACAGATGGCTCACTGACTCCCCGTCCCTTCGAGGGCCCTCCTCCATGCCCAAAGAACCTCGGATCCTGGTCGTCGAAGACGACATTCGCATCCGCCGCGAACTCCTGGACGCCCTGCGCTCCACCGGTTTCGAGGTCGATGTCGCCGTTTCCTACCGAGATGCCCTGATCTCCTCGGAACGCGAGTACGCCCTGATCCTGCTCGACCTCGGTCTTCCGGACGGGGACGGGCTCGACCTCGTCAGGCACCTGCGCGGGAACGGGCGCGGGGTCCCGATCCTCATCCTGACCGCGCGGGACACCCCCGACAGCCGGGTGCGCGGCCTGGACGCTGGCGCGGACGACTACGTCGTCAAGCCGTTCCACATGCCCGAGTTGGTGGCCCGGGTGAAGTCGATCCTGCGCCGTTCGGGCCGGGTCGTCGGCCAGGGTATGGTCCAGCTCGACCGGCTCTGGATCGACGCCGAGGCGCGCAAGGCGGGCAAGGACGAGGCCGAGGTCACCCTCAAGCCGCGCGAGTTCGACCTCCTGCTCTTCCTCATGCAGCACCCGGGGCGCACCTGGACTCGCGACCAGCTGCTGGACCGCGTGTGGGGCGCAGGGTTCACTGGGGACGCGCGCACGGTCGACCTGCACGTCCGCCGGCTGCGCGCAAAGATCGAGGATGACTCGAGCGACCCGCGCTTCATCGAGACGGTTTGGGGTGTGGGCTACCGTATGGCCGAACCCCAGCAAGTCCGATGAACCAAGCCCCAGGAAGCCCGCGCTGGCAGCGGCGCATCGGCTTCCGGATGGCGCTCATGCTCACGGTCCTGCTGGCCGCGGGCTACTTCCTGCTGCCGCGGGTGTGGAACCTCTCGCTGCGGCTGTTCGGACTGCCGACCCTCGACCAGGAGGTCATCGATCTCTCGGACCCCGGGGACGCACGCCTGCTCGCCCTGAACGACCTCCAGTTCCTGGCGGCGTACCTGCTGGCCGAGGCGCGCCCCGAGGAGCCGGGGGTCTGGCGACCCACGCTCGAGCGTCAAGCGAACGTGGCCCGGAGCCTGGCGCGCTGGGGGCAGACCTACGCGTGGCTGTCCGCGGACCGCGAGGTGATCGCTTGCAGCCTGGGCCTGCCCTTCGCCGTCGGGGACGTCTTCGAGCAGGGCCTCGGCCACGCCGAGCTCGAGACGGTGGCGGCGCCCTTCGGCGACGTCGCGGTCGGCCGCATCGTGACGCACGTACGCAAGGGCGGCGAGCTGGCCGGCTGGCTGGTGATCTACGGCGAGCCGCCCCTGGGCGCGAACGCGGTCGGCTCGTCGGTGCTCGTCGAGGCCGACGCGCCGGCCGTGCGCGCCTGGAAGAACCGGGTGCTCAACCTGACCGCGGTCGTGTCGTTCGGCCTCGTGGCGGCGCTGCTCGCCTTCGTGATCACGCGCCTGGTCACGCGCCGGGTCACCCGGCTCGCGGCGGAGGCCTCGGCGCCGGTCGAGGGCAACGCCCTGCCCGGCCCCTTCACGGTCGACGGTCACGACGAGATCACCATTCTGGCGCGCACCCTGAATCGGATGCGCGCAGGCAACGAGGACCTGGTCGCTCGGCTGGAGCTCACCGACCAGGAGCGCCGGCGCTGGATCGCCCAGGTCTCCCACGACCTGCGCACGCCCTTGACCGCCCTGACCGCGTGCCTCGATCGAGCGCGGGAGGAGCAGGGCGAGGGCGTGGACATCGACGAGCGGCTCGTGGTCGCGAAGCACGACGCCACCCGCTTGGCGGAGCTGGTCGAGGACCTCCTCGACGTCGCGCGGCTCGAGGCCGGCGACTCCCCCGTGATCGAACCCGTGCCGCCCGGCGAGCTGGCACGGCACGCGACCCGGGGGTTGACCGCCCTGGCGGAGCAGGGCGGCATCCGCCTGGAGCTCGACCTCGCGCCAGGCCTGCCCGAGCTCGCCGCCGACGGCCGCCGCTTGATGCGCGCCCTCGAGAACCTGCTGCGCAACGCCCTGCATCACGCCCGGAGCGAAGTGCGCCTGCGCGCCGCGCAGGTGGATGGGCACGTGCGCTTCGCCGTCGAGGACGACGGAGTAGGCTTCCCGGTAGACGCCAGCGGCACGGTCGACGTGGGCGCCCTCGCCGAGCACCTCAGCCGCGCGGACTCGGCCGGCCTCGGCCTGGTCGTCGTCCGCAAGGTCGCCGAGGCCCACGGCGGTCGCGTCGGCGCGCGCAACCGCGTGGAGGGCGGCGCGTACATCTGGTTCGAGATCCCGCTGATCGCCCGCGACGGGTGAGCGCGAGCACGGCGCGGAGCCGACGCCCGCGGGCAGACGCTGCGTCGCGCTCGCCCTACACTGCGCATCAAGGGGCACATCGGCCGTTCGACCACGGTGTCCCCGAAGCATCCAAGTCGCGCTCACCCATGGCGAAGAAGACCTCGTCCAGATCCAAGGCTGCTGCCGAGAGAGCGCCGAACCCGAAGGGCGCGGGCGGGAAGACTCTCCTGGAGGAAGCCCTCCAGTGGCTCGAGAGTCGAGGCACGCGAGCGCAGGTCAAGGAGCTTGAGCGCTACGGCATCACGGCGACGAACCCCTTCGGTGTCAGGGTCGGGGACCTCAAGCAGTACGCGAAGCAGCTCGGGCCTGACCACGAGCTCGCCCAGGAGCTCTGGAAGACGGGCCGCTACGAGGCCCGAATGCTCGCCACGATGGTCGCTGACCCGGTCAGGGTCAGCGCCGCTCAGATGAACGGCTGGACCGCCGAGTTCGACAACTGGGCGATCGTCGACGCGGCCTGTTTCCACCTGTTCGATCGAACGAAGCACGCCTGGAAGAAGGTCGCCCAGTGGTCAAAGGCCAAGCCCGAGTTCACCAAGCGCACGGCCTTTGCCTTGCTCTGGAGCCTGAGCGTTCACGACAAGGACGCGCCGAACCGCTCCTTCCTCGATGGCCTGAAGCTGATCGAAGCCGCCGCGAACGATGAGCGCAACTTCGTCAAGAAGGCCGTGAACATGGCTCTGCGTGCGACCGGTAAGCGCAACGCCGCTCTGAACCTGGCCGCGATCAAGACGGCCGAGCGCCTGGCCAAGTCTGAGGATGCGGCGGCGCGGTGGGTTGGTGGTCACGCACTTCGCGAGCTCAGGAGCCCCGCTGTGCGCAAGAGATTGGATTCCAGGAGCCGGTGAACTCGAGCAGGGCAGCGGCGACGCCGACGCTTGCTAGTGGTGTGATTCACTCTTGT
>JAQBVH010000561.1 GCA_027623615.1 Planctomycetota bacterium
AGCTTCAAGCAGACCAAGGACCGGTACAAGTGGGTGGCCCGCGCCATCAACGACATCACAGGACTCGAGGGCCTCCTCGAAGGCGGGCGTCAGCTCGTCTCGGAGGCTCTCGAGGCGGGTGACCGCGGCGGACTTGGGGAAGCCTCGCTCGAGCGCCTCGGCCGCGAACAGGAAGGACTCGGGGTCCTGCGTTCTGAAGGCCTCCTCCAGCGACGCCTCCAGCGCAGCGCGGTGCTCCTCGATGCCCTGCAACCAGCTGGTCGCGGCCTCGGTGATCGACGCCGCCTCCGGGTCCGAGTCCTTCTTCGCGAAGCGTGCTTGGATGCGCTCGAGCTCCTTCGCCGCGCGATCGTGGGCACCCTCGAGGTGGAAGGCGACGGCCTTGGCGAACGCCGGCGACGGCGCGGCCGGGAGGGCGAGGCCCTGGGCCCACATGGCCGCGGACACGGCCTCGAGGAACTCCGCAGCGTCGGTGCTCGGATCGCCCGCCCAGCGCACCGCACCGCCCCGCCCGATCACGAAGCACCAGGTCAGGGAGTTGTTCCGACCGAGGTCGAGGTAGGGGCTCATGCTCCCGTCCACCTCCGCCACGCCGAGGGCGTGGCGCATCCCCATCGCGCGGCCGACCTCCACGAAGTGAGCGTCGGGGTTCCCGTCCTCGATGAGGCCGGTGATCGAGAGCGCGCGGAGCCCTTGGCCCTCGTTCGACGCCAGCACGTCCACCAGGAGCGGGACGCCCTTCCGCACGCAGCTGTCGCAGTAGTAGCCCCAGGTATGGACCAGGACCACGTCGCCGCGCAGGTCGGACAGCTTGGGCGCCTTCTTCGTGGAGCCCAGGTCGTACCAGTAGACCTCGCCGAGGTCCGGGGCGATCTGGCCGACATCAGGCGGCTCCTGGTGAGCTGCGGGGAGGGAGAGGACGAGCGGGAGGAGAGCGGCGGAGTAGTTCGGACGCATGCAGCTCGCCCCGCGGGGGCGAATCGATGGGGTCAGGGGTCTCGGTCCGAAGCGTCCTGGGGGGGACGGCCACGAGCAGCGGCGCCACGCGCGCGACCGAACGCGCTAACCGGCGAATCCTTCGCAGGGGGGGGTGCAGGACTCCCGCAATCTCGCCGCTGCTGGCAAGGAGGCGCGCGTGTGTCCGGCGGCCAGACGGGGCAGGTCCTGCACGTGCTGTCCGATGCAGCCTGGGAGCCCAACGAGATCGCCGCGGCCGGCAACGCGAACGGCAATGGGACACCCGACCTGCTGGTTGGCGAGCCGTTCAAGAGCCGGGTCTGAGCGAAGTTGTAGAGGCCCGCCGGGACGTCGTCGAACTCGTCGAACTCCTCGGAACGTCCGTCCCGTCGACGTCCCCTGGCGTGGCGACGCGCCCTCCGAAGGACGGATCGGACGGTCCTAGCCGCAGCAAGACGGTTCGCGCCGTCGCCGGAGGACTGAGTGCGACGACGAGTGGAAGCGCGCGTGAGAGCTGCAGCATCGGTCTCCGAGGGTGGGAGTCCCTGAGCGAGTACGAGTGGGAGGCGACCGATCGCCTGCGAACTCCATCGCGAAGGCAAGCCATGGATTCGGCCCCGAAAGCCCTTTTGGCCTTTTGGGGTCGACCAGCACAGGAACCGATCGAACGCGACCGACCACACGGATGCGCCTCGCTCTCGATGCGGGATCGGACCCCTCCCATGGAAGGTGCAGCGGAGATGTGTCCAGGAGCCGGAGTCCGGGCTTGGGTGGTAGGATTGATCCCCAGCCCAGATTCGTCCGGGTTCGAAGGACCCTCCCCGTCCGACGATCTCCTCCCACACTCGCTCCAAAATGCTGCACGACTACTTCCGGATCAGCCTGGTCTCCGGCCTCGCTGTGGCTGTCGCTTCCTTGGCGACTGCCCAAGACCACCCAACCCACGCCCCTGAGCTGCTCGTCGACTCGCTCCTGCCGCTCGCGCACGACTACGGCCTCGAGTCCGAGACGCGCTTGAGCCGCCCGGTCGAGATCCGCATCGACCTCCTGGCCGATACCGCGGACGCGGGCCAAGGACTGCTGCGCATCTCGCTGTTCGGGGACGAGGCGATCGACGTTCGCTTCGAGTCCTCGGGCTCGACCCTGCAAGGCGGCATGCTCTGGGTTGGCAAGGTGGTCGGCGACCCGCACGGGGACGTCCTCATCGCCGTGCACGGCGACAAGGTCGCCGCCAGCATTCGCTACGACCACAACCTGCTGCGCATCGGCGCTGGCTCGAACGGGGTCCACGGGCTGACCCTGGTCGACGAGAACCACTTCCTGCCGTGCGGCACGAACCACAACCACGAGGTGCGCATGCCGGCGGACGTGGGCCTGGCCGAAGAGGGCGCCCTCCTGTACGCCGACGTCCTGGTTGCTTACTCGCCCCAGGCACGCAGCACCAACGGGGGCACCAATGGGATCAACTCGTTGATCAACCTCGCCGTGCTGGAGACGAACCAGTCCTACGACAACGCGGAGGTCGCCCACGACCTCCGGTTGGTGCATACCCTGGAGACCGTCCAGGCTGAAACGAACGACATGGGAGAGGTCCTGAGTCGCGTGCGCTCGACCAACGACGGCTGGTACGACGAGGTGCACGCCGCGCGCGACACCTACGGCGCCGACTTCGTGGCCATGATCACCGCCGGCGGGCAGTACTGCGGTATCGCCTACCTGATGACCAACGTCAGCCAGGGCTTCGCCAGCAGCGCCTTCAGCGTGACGCTGGACAGCTGCGCCACGGGCAACTACAGCTTCGGGCACGAGCTCGGCCACAACATGGGCTGCGCCCACGACCGGGACAACGCGAGCTCCGGCGCCTATGCGTACTCCTTTGGCTATCGCACGCCGAACAACCAGTACCGCACGGTGATGGCGTACTCGCCGGGCTCGCGCATCAAGTACTTCTCGAACCCGGACGTCACCTTCAACGGCTTTGCCATGGGCATCGCGCACCCCGATCCGGACTCGGCGGACAACGCGCGCGGCCTCGACACGGCCTCGCCCACCTTCACGGACTTCCGCGACGAGGTCACGGGCCCCCAGGTGCTGTTCTCCGATGACTTCGAGAGCGGCAACTTCGGCGCTGGCGGCTGGACCATCTCCGATGCGGGACGCTGCAAGGTCAACGGCAACTCCGCCTATACCGGCAGCGGCGGCGCGCGCTTGAAGAAGGGCGGCGTTGGCACTCCCGCCTGCACGGTCGGCACCGAAGAGACCTGGATCGAGGCTCCCTCGTTCAGCACGGTCGGCTTTACCTCCGTCGACATCAGCCTGGCTGCTCACTTCCGCCAGAACGAGCTCGCCTGCGAGTACCTCGACCTCCAGTGGTGGGACGGCCTCGCCTGGGTCTCGTACGCCACGGTCGAGCAGCACTCCTGGGCCGAGTACACCTTCGCCCTGCCCGCCGGAGCGACCGAGAACCCGGACGTGCGCCTGCGCTTCCAGACCAACGCCAAGGGTCAGCAGGAGCGCGCGGAGATCGACAACCTCGTCGTCATCGGCACTCCCTGAGCCTGAGCACCCGCTGACTCAGCGCGGCTCCTGCCGTGCCTGGCAAGACCCCATCCGCGTCCCCCGCGGGCGGGG
>JAQBVH010000562.1 GCA_027623615.1 Planctomycetota bacterium
GCCGCTGACGCGCGCGTCGTTGCTGGTGGAGATGGAGGTCGCCAGGCCCTGCTCGAGCACCAGGCTGCGGTGCAGCCGGGAATTGCGACCGGAGGTCAACACGCCCGAGATCACGTCCAGGCCGAAGTCATCGTCCGTGCCGACCGGCGCCCCGAACCAGGCCATGATCAGACGTGCGGCCTCGTCGTCCCAACGCAGGGTCACCCGCCGCTCGCCCTGGGGCGCGCCGAGGCGCGGGCGGTAGGCGCGCTGCGCGTCGTGGTCACCCAGGTCGAGGGCGCCGAAGGTGCGCCGCACCGCCGCGAGCGCCGTCTTGGGCCTCACGTCACCGGCGATCACCAGCGTCGCGTTGCGGGGGTGGTAGTAGCGGCGGTGGTAGACGTGCATCATCTCGGGCGTCATCGCCTCGAGGGCCTCGGTGTAGCCGATCACGGGCCGACCGTAGGGGTGAGGACCGAAGAGCAGCTCGCCGACCTGGCGACCGAGGCGTCGCCAGGGGTCGTCCTCCCCCATCGAGAGCTCCTCGAGCACCACGCGGCGCTCCGCGTCGAACTCGCTCGGGTCGAGCAAGAGCCCGCGCATGCGGTCCGCCTCGAGCTCGAGCGCGGTCTCCCAGCGATCCGAGGCCAGCTCGAACCAGTAGGCCGTATGGTCGAGCGACGTGTAGGCGTTGTTGTTGCCGCCCAGCACGGTCGTGATCTGGTCGACCTCGCCCTTCGCGTAGCCGCCGCTGCCCTTGAACATCATGTGCTCGAGGAAGTGGCTCATGCCGGCCTCCTCGGGCGTCTCGTCCACCGCGCCAACCCGGTACCAGGTCATCACGGTGACCACGGGGTCGAGGTGCCGCTCGGCGATCAAGACGCGCAGCCCGTTGCGCAGGCGGTGCTCGCTGATCGAAGCTCCGGCGAAGGTCGCAAGGTCGCTCATGCTTACTTGGGTCCCACGATCCGGCGGCTCCTCGGCTCGTCGGGCTCGGACTTGCGCCGCGCGGGCTTCTTGAACGCCGTGGGCTTCTTCGCGCCGACCTTCTTGCCGGCCTTCTTCTTGGTCGCTCCGCCCAGTCGCTTGCGACGGAGCGTGTCCTCCCTCCGCGGCTTCGGCGCGGGGGCCAGGTCCTTGGAGGCGTCGTCCTCCTCGAGCCCGTCAGCCAGCCGCAGGAGCGACTCGACCTCGTCGCGCGAGAGCGCGCGCCACTTGCCGGTCTTCAGGCCGCGCGTGCTCAAGGGACCGATGTCCGTACGCTCGAGGGCGATCACCTTGAAGCCCATGCGAGCGAACACCCGGCGCACTTCCCGGTTCTTGCCTTCACGCAGCGTGACCGAGAGGGTCGAGCTCTTGGTGGTGCGGCGCCGCACGAGGATGCGCGCGCCGGCGGTCCGGCCCTCGGACAGGTGAATGCCCTCACGCACGCGCTGCAGCGCCTCGTCGGGAATGCGTCCCGACACGCGTACGCGGTAGGTCTTCGGAACGCCGAAGCGCGGGTGAGCGACGCGCTGGGCGAACTCGCCGTCGTTGGTCAACAGGAGGAGCCCGGTGCTGTCCTCGTCGAGCCGACCGACCGAGTAGATGCGGCCCTTGTCCCGGGCGGTGATGAGGTCGATCGCCCGCGGACGGGTCTCGCGCTTCTCGTTGGTGCAGACCACGCCCGAGGGCTTGTTCAGCAGGTAGTAGCAGCGCTCGGCGTCGTTCGTGTGCAGCACCTTGCCGTTGATCTCGACCTCCTGGGTGGCCGGATCGACCTTGGTGCCCAGGGCGGTGACCGGCATGCCGTCGAGCATCACCTTGCCCGCCTCGATCAGCTCGTCGCAGCCGCGGCGTGAGGCCACGCCGCAATCCGCCAGGAACTTGTTCAGGCGCACGAGCGTCTGGTCCCGCTTCGCATCACGGGCGGAGGACGATCGCGCCGGCATGCGCTTGGCGCCGACCTTCTTGGGCCGCTCCTGCTTCTCGTTGGAGGCGCGGTCCGCGCCGCGTCGCGCGGACGTGCGGGTTCGTCGGGTCGATTTGCGCTTGGCCATGTCAGCGCGCCTCTACGCGCAGGACTTCGAGATCGCCGTCGGCCGCCTGAAAACGGTGGACGCCGAGGGCTGCGGGTAACAGCCAGGTCTCTCCGCGCCGCACGCGCCGTTCCACGTCTCCAGCGACCAGGCTCCCGGAGCCGGCCAGAACGACGTAGACCCATGGGCGGCCGGTGTTGTCGAGTTCGAGGGGCTCGTGGACGCGCAGGGCCTCGACCCCGAACGCGGTTCCGTCGAGCAGGGTCGCGCGGCCGTTCACCTCACGGCCGTACGCGCAGGTCAGCGGGCCCGCGGGCACCCGGTCGTAGTCGATGGCGCGCAGCGCCTCGTCCAGGTGGAGCGTGCGCAGGTCGCCGTCGAGCCCGGGTCGGTCCCAGTCGTACACGCGCCAGGTCGTGTCCGCGTTCTCCTGCACCTCGACCAGGGTCACCCCCGCGCCGATCGCGTGCACCGTGCCAGCCGGCACGAAGAGGAACTCGCCGGCGCGCACGTCGTGGCGCTGCAGCAGGTCGATGACGTGATGGTTCGAGGCCTCGGCCGCGAAGGTCTTCGCGTCCACGCCGGGAGCCAGACCCAGGTACACGTGGGCGCCGGGCTCCGCCGCGATGACGTACCAGCACTCGTCCTTGGGCTCGCCGCCGAGCTTCTCGGCGCAGATCCGGTTCGGATGCACCTGGACCGAGAGCGGTTGGTCCGCGTCCAGGTACTTGACGAGCAGCGGGAAGCGGTCATCGGCGGAGGCGCGCGCGTCCCCGAGCAGGTCCGCGCGCTCGCTGAGCATCAACCCCGAGAGCTGCCGCCCGTCGAAGGCGCCGCCATCGACTACCGAGGCCGCGTCGGCCCGATCAGCGACCGCCCAGACCTCGCCCACCGGTCCGTCGATCGACAGACCATCCGGTAGGAAGCTGTCCAGGCGCCGACCGCCCCACACCTTGGGCAGCGGCTGGGGCAGGAAACGGAGGGGTTCGGGGAGACTCATGGCCGGATGGCGAAGCCGAACAGGGTAGCTGTTCCCCAGGGAGGCGTCGATGGCGGCAGAGAAGCCGGAATGCCGCCTCAGTCACCAGGTGTGGCGCGCCAATACGAACACGCCCTCGCGGGCGGCGTGGGCGTCCCCAGCGGGATCGCCTAACCCCTGTTCAGGAGGCGCTGGGCCTCCGCCAGGGCTGTCGCCTGGTCGGCGCCGCCGGCGATCATGTCGGCGATCTCCTCGACCCGCGTCTGACCCGACAGGTGCGCAACCCGGGTGCGGGTGCGGCCGCCGTCCACGTCCTTCTCGACCCGCAGGTGCCGATCCGCCAGCGCGGCGATGGCCGGCAGGTGGGTCACGCAGAAGATCTGGTGGTGCTGGGCGAGGCCCGCGAGCTTGGCGCCGACCTGCGGTCCGAGGCGGCCACCCACCCCCGCGTCGACCTCGTCGAAGACCAGGGTCGGCGTCGACTGGCGCACGGCGAGGGCGCCGCGCAGGGCGAGCAGGATGCGCGCCGCCTCTCCCCCGGAGGCGACCTCGCGCAGGGCGCCGGCCCGTTCGCCGGGGTTCGCGGCCAGCACG
>JAQBVH010000563.1 GCA_027623615.1 Planctomycetota bacterium
CGCCGTCCGCGCTTCCCAGTGCGCGCGCCTCGAGCAGCTGCGCGCCGAGCGCGACGATGACGCCGTGCAGGCCGCGCTCGCGGCGTTGACCCAGGTCGCGGCCTCGGGCGCGGGCAACCTCCTCGCCGCCTCGATCGACGCCGGTCGCGCCGGAGCGACGGTGGGCGAGATGTCCCTCGCCCTGGAAGAGGTCTTCGGCCGCCACCAGGCAGAGGTCAGGCACCTCGCCGGTGTGTACGCTGGCGAGATGGGTGAGTCGTCCGAGGCGGTGGTCAAGGTGCGCGGGCTGGTCGAGGCGTTCCTCGAGCGCGAGGGCCGTCGCCCGCGCATCCTGCTCGCGAAGATGGGCCAGGACGGCCACGACCGCGGCCAGAAGGTGATCGCGACCGCGTTCAGCGACCTCGGCTTCGACGTGGACGTCGGCTCGCTCTTCCAGACCCCGGCGGAGACCGCGCGGCAGGCGGTCGAGAACGACGTGCACGTCGTCGGCGTGTCGTCGCTCGCAGCTGGTCACAAGACCCTGGTGCCCGCGCTGCGCGCCGCCCTCGACGGGCACGGTCGCGACGACATCAAGATCGTCGTCGGCGGCGTCGTCCCGCCCCAGGAAGTGCCGGAAGTTCTGGCCGCCGGCGCGGTCGCGGTCTTCGGCCCGGGCACGGTGATCCCGGAGGCGGCTGAGGAGCTGCTGGCGAAGCTGTGACCCGCATCGTCTGCGTCAGCGACACGCACCTGCGCACCGACGGCCTGATCGTGCCCGAGGGCGACCTGCTCCTACACGCCGGCGACCTGACCGGCCGGGGCTCGCTCGAGGAGATCGGGCGCGCCCACGCATGGCTCGCGTCGCTGCCGCACCCGCACAAGGTCGTGATCGCCGGGAACCACGACTTCGGCTTCGAGCGCCATCCCGAGGAGGCGCGGGCGTTGATGACGGACGTGACCTACCTCCAGGACGAGGAGGTCACGCTCGACGGCCTGCGCATCTGGGGGACGCCCTGGCAGCCCTGGTTCTTCGACTGGGCCTTCAACCTGCGGCGCGGCGCGCAGATGGCGGCGGTGTGGGCGCGGGTCCCCGCCGGGGTCGATGTGCTGCTGTGCCACGGTCCGCCGGCCGGCATCCTCGACCGCACGGCAGGGGGCGAGGAGGTCGGCTGCGCGGACCTCCTGGCCGCCCTCGACCGCATCCAGCCGCGCTTGTGCGTGTTCGGCCACATCCACGAGGCCTACGGCCAGCTCGAGCGCGACGGCACGCGCTTCGTGAACGCCAGCGTCTGTGACCTGCAATACGAAGCCGTGCAAGCGCCGGTCGTGATCGACCTCTAGGCTGGGAGGCGATGAGCACCTCCGACGAACACGACCTCCTACTCGATTCGGTCGACAAGACCGTTGCGGACATGGCCAAGGGCCTGCTCGAGGCGGCGGGCATCCCGTGCCTCTTTCACGGGCCCGACTTCGATGTCGCGGAGCTGGGCACGGCTGCCCACCAGAGCTCCCGTGGCGTGAGCGTGTACGTCCCCAAGGGCGCGCGCGAGAAGGCGCAGGCCGTCCTTGACAAGGCCTGGGGCGACAAGGCCGAGGAGTAGGGATCGGCGGCGCCGCGTCGGGAGGGGTTTCCGACGGGCGCCACCGTGATGGAACCACCTCTGCCCCGCACAAGGGCATTCTCCTATCCCGGTGGTTCCATCGCTGGACCTCCTAGGTCCTGCGCTCATCTTGGGCGAACCCAGTCCGAGGACACCTGGCCTTACGACGTAGGTCGGGCGGATCATGGGCCCGGGGCGGCCTGCGCACGATGTCCCCCGCGAAGGAGTCCACCGACCCGCAGCCTCGTCGCGTACGAGTGGTCACCGTCGGGACATGAATGGTCACCAGCGCAACGCCGATCCTCGCGATCCCTGCACCTACCGAGAAGACGGCAAGCTCGAGGGTGGGACCCACTGCCCCTCGTGCGGACTCGTTGTGCGCGAGGGCCGTTGGATCCGCGGCGCTGCGTCGGTCGAGGGCCCTGAGCACACCTGCCCTGCTTGCGCGCGCATCCGTGACCGCTACCCGGCGGGCGTGATCGAGCTGCACGGGGAGCTGGGTGAGCTGGCGACGGAGCTCGGCAACCTGATCCGCAACATTGAGAAGGTCGAGAACCAAGAGCACCCGCTCGAGCGTTTGATCGAGTTGGAGGTGACCGAGGGCGGCCTCTACGCGACCACGACCGGCGTGCACCTGGCGCGGCGCGTGGGCAGCGCGCTGAAGCGGCAGCTTCGGGAGCGGGTGGTGATCCGGTACGGGGAGGAAGAGAACCTCGTGCGCATCGAAGGGGCGCTCTAGGCCATGGGGACGACCGCTGCGACTCAGACCTCTTCGTCGTCCCGGTGACGTCCGAGCCGCTCGGCCATGCGCCTCGTGATCGCGCCCATCGTCGCGTCCTCGCGCTAGAGGCCGTAGGCGGCCTTGGGGAAGTGCAGGCCCTCCTGGATGGCCCAGATCTCCTCGTGGTTGCCGGGGGGCAGGACCTCCGCCGGGTCGCCGACGGCGACCCAACCGATGGGGACCGTCGAGCCGGCGAGGAGGCGGGAGCCGACGTGCACCACACCGTGCACGCGCACTTCGGTGCCCGCTTCCAGGTGCGCGCCGTGGAAGACCGCGGAGCCGGTGGCGACGAAGACCTCGTCCTCGAGGGTGCAGCCGACCACGTGCGCGCAGGGGCCGATGAGGGACGCCTCTCCGATCACGAGGTCGTGCGTTTCGGTCGCGCGCAAGACCGCGTTCTCCAGCACGATCACTCCCCGCGCGATCGTGATTGCGCCCGCGGAGGCGACCACGGAGGCGCCGTGCATCACGCGCGCGTCGGGGCCGATCGTCACGTCTCCGACGAGGGTCGCAGTTGGGGCGACGTACGCGCTCGGGTCGACCTGGGGCGACTTGCCGTCGTGGGAGTAGAGCGGCATCAGCGCACGCGGAGCGGCATGGCGGCGTCGACGTCGTCGCGCCAGGCGGCGAGACGTGCTTGCAGGTCGGCCGCCAGCTCTGGCTTCGTCGCGGCGAGGTCGTGCGCTTCGCCGAGGTCCTCCTGCAGGTCGTACAGCTCGACGCTGCCGTCGTCGAAGCGCTCGATCAGCTTGTAGCGCCCCGCGCGGATCGCGCCGCCGAGCCGGTTCGAGCGGTGCCAGGCGTAGTTGGGGTAGTGGAAGTGGATCGCCTCACGCGCGAGCGGGCGGCCCGCGAGCAGCGGGCCGAGGTCTGCCCCGTCGCCGCAGTAGTCCTCGGGGATCGGCGCCCCGCAAGCACTCAGGATGGTGGGGAAGAGGTCCGTCGAGAGAATGGGTGTGCGCTCGACGCGCGCTGCGGTCACTCCCGGCCAGCGCACCATCGTCGGCACGCGGATGCCGCCCTCGTAGAGGTAGCCCTTCGCCTTGCGCAGCGGACCGAGGTCGGCCACGCTGAGCAGCGCGCCGTTGTCGGAGGTGAAGATGACCAGGGTGTTGTCCGCCTGACCCGTGCGCTCGAGGGCGTCGAGCACCTGGCCGAAGATCTGGTCCAGGGCCTCGGTCATCGCGGCGTACTCGACCAGCTTGAT
>JAQBVH010000564.1 GCA_027623615.1 Planctomycetota bacterium
GGAGCCGGCCTCGGCGCGCAAGCAGCACCGAGCCGCGCGCTTGCGCGACGGCTTCGCGGCAGGCTCGCCGGCCGTCATGGAGAGCGCGTCGCCCGACGGGAGCTGGTTCCTCGGCGACGACGAGGAGAACCTGTTCCTGCGCGCCGCCGGCAGCGAGGAGCGCGAGCCCCTGACGAGGGACGGGGACGAGGATCACCCCTGGACCTGTCAGGGCGCGCAGTGGACCTCGGACGGCGAGCGCATCGTCGTCCTGCGCCGGAACCACGTCGACGTCGGGCGGCTCCCCGTCGTCGATTGGGTGTCCGAGCCCTTCGGTCAGGTCGAGTTCCATCCGTACACCAAGGCGGGCGGCGTCATGTCGCGCACCGAACTGCACGTGCTCGACCGCGAGAGCGGCGAGGTGCTGCAGCTCGCGGGGACGGGCGAGGACGACTGCTACGTCGACCCCCTTGGTTTCGACGACGACGAGGAGGAGCTCTGGTGGCTGCGCATGGACCGGCGCTACCGGGAGCTGAAGGTCCAGGCCTCGAACCTCGCGACCGGCGTGACGCGCACGGTGCTGACCGAGACGAGCGAGACCTTCATCGGCGCGCTGCACTACCAGGTTGACAAGGCGAACTACCTGACACGGCTGGGGGAGGACCGCTTCCTGTGGATCAGCGAACGGGACGGCTGGCGCCACCTGTACAACTACGACGGCGAGGGCCAGCTCCTCGGCCAGCTGACGCGCGGCGACTGGGAGGTCGAGCGCGTCGTGGACGTCCATCCCGACGCGGGCTGGGTTTACTTCCTCGGTCACGCCGAGCCGAACCCCTACGAGACCCACCTGTACCGGGTCAAGCTCGACGGCAGCGGCTTCGCGCGCCTGAGCGAGGGCGCCGGCGAGCACGCGCCCCGGTTCGCACCCGATCACACGAGCTTCGTCGACGTCTGGTCGAGCCCGACCTCACCCCCGCGCAGCGAGTATCGCCTGGCGGACGGGACGCTCCTGTCCGTGCTCGAGGAGGCGGACGTCGGCGCCCTGCCCGGGGCCGGTTGGAGGGCGCCGCGGCCCTTCGTGACCAAGGCCGCCGACGGCGCGACCGACCTGCATGGCCTGTTGTACGTGCCCTACGACTTCGATCCTCGCCGGCGCTACCCGGTGATCGACTACATCTACAACGGCCCCTTCACCAAGTGGGTGCCGCGCACCTTCCTCGACGGGCGCTCCCTGCAGGCCCAGGCCCTGGCCCAGCTCGGGTTCGTGGTCTTGATCGTCGATGGCCGCGGTACGATCGGTCGCGGCAAGGCGTTCCAGGACGTGGTCTACCGCAACTGGGGACGCAACGAGATCCCCGACCACGCCGCCACCCTCAAGCAGCTCGCAAGGGGACGCCCGTGGATGGACACGACGCGGGTTGGCATGACCGGCGGATCCTGGGGCGGCTACATGACCCTGCGCGCGATCTTGAGCCACCCCGACGTCTACCACGTGGCGGTCGCGATCGCGGCCGTGGCGGACCTCTACGACCACGCCAGCGTTCCGATCGAGGGCTACATGGGCTTGCCGGAGGACGACCCCCAGGGCTACGAGTACGCCTCGTGTCTGCGCCTCGCGGACCGGCTGGAGGGCAAGCTCCTGATCATCCACGGCACCGCGGATGTCAACGCGACCTGGTCCGCCTCGATGAAGATGGCGCACGCCCTCGTGCAGGCAGGCAAGCTGCACGACTTCTGCGTGCTGCCGAACGCGGACCATTGGGCCATGGGTAAGCACGGCAGCTACCTGCAGCAACTCCAGCAGGAATACTTCATCGAGCATCTGCGCGCAGAAGAGGACCGCTGGGTCAGCGAGCACTAACCTGTCCGCGATGGACCAACCCCTGCGGCGCACCTGGGTCGGGACGACGAAGGGCCCGCTGACCTTCTCCCTCCTGCAGTGGAACACCCTCGCCGACGGCCTGGCGCAGGGCAGCTTCCCCGCGGCGCCGCCCGCTTCTCTGGCGTGGTCCGCGCGCGGGCAGAGGCTGCTGGAGGAGCTTGAGCTGCCCGAGATAGGCCTGCCGGACGTGATCTGCTTGCAGGAGGTGGATCACTACAGCGACCACTTCGAGCCGGCCCTACGGGAGCGGGGCTACGCCGGGATCTTCGCCCCGAAGTCCAAGGGCCGCGACGGCTGCGCGCTGTTCGTGCGCGGAGAGCGCTTCGTCCTCGCCGACCATCGAGTCCTGCGCTACCGGGATGGAGAGACGGGCGAATTCCAGACGCAGCTGGCCATCCTGGCGGAGCTCTGGTGCAGGTCCTCGGGCGCGCGGGTCGAGGTCGCGACGACCCACCTCAAGGCCAGGCCAGGCTTCGAGGATCTCCGCGCAGCGCAGGCGCGACAGCTCCGCGCCGCCCTCGGGCCGCGCGGCGCCTGCGTCGTTGCCGGGGACTTCAACGACGTGCCGGGGTCAAGGGCGCACGCGGCGATCGTTGGGCTGGGGTGTCCGTACGAGGATCTCGACGCGGCGCCCGAGTGGACCACCTGGAAGATCCGTGAGGCGGAGCTACGGCGCACGATCGACTACCTGTGGTATCGACGCGGCGCCTTGCGTCCCTCAGCCGTGCTCTCGATCCCGAGCGACGACCAGGTTGGAGCGGCGCGCCTGCCCTCCTGGCAGTACCCGAGCGACCACCTGAGCCTCGCGGCGGTCTTTGCAATCGAATCCCTCTGATCAGCATTAGGATGAATCGATGATGCGATGGGCTTGTACGGCGGCTCTGTTGACGCTGGCGTCCTGCGGCGCTGGGGGCGGGGCCTCCGGGGGAGGGCAGCCCCTCGACGAGGAGCTCGCCCTGCAGCTCGGCTCCGGGATCGCCTCCCAGGTAGCCATCGCGGTCTATCCCTCGCGGGAGCTGGTCGTCCAGGCGGTCTACGCCGCGACCCAGCAAGGCGGCGGCCTGCGCGCGGGCAAGGTGGTGACGACGGGCACCGTGCGCACCAATTCCTTCGGACGTGTTGCCTACGACGCTGCCCCGGACGACCGACTGGTGCTGGTGGTCCAAGGCACGCAGCACGAGTTCGACGTGATCGACACCAAGGGCAGCCTGCAGGCGGCGACCCCCGCCGCGTTCCTGGACGCGGACCACGACATCCACTTCGTGCACCGCATCGCGGACCAGCGTGAGCTGACGCTGCGCACGAACCGGGTCGGCATGGGTTGGGCGACCAAGATCGACGGCTGGATCGTCCTCGGCGAGGTGCGCTACACGGTCGATCTCAAGGCGGAGGGCGGCTCCTTCTTCGAACAGGGCGGACGCAGCGGCCAGGAGTCGAAGTCGGACTACGTGCTGCGCGGTCGGATCAACGCCGAGCGCTTCGACCTCGAGGTCGACGAGCGACACTTCTTCCACCTGATCTCGCACGGGGACGCGGTCTCGCACTCGATCGACGAGGTCAGGAACACCCTGCGAACCGGCGGCGCGACCTACGCGTGGGAGGACGCCGCCTGGGAGAAGATCTTCCGCACGGCGGGAGGCCGGATGGTGCCCGTCTTCGATGCGGGCGAGAAGTGGAACGCCTCGGGCAAGGTGCGCAAGAAC
>JAQBVH010000565.1 GCA_027623615.1 Planctomycetota bacterium
GGTCTTCCCGGCCATCCCCTACTGCGTCGACCTGATCGGCGGCCCGTTCCTGACCACGAACGAGGAGCGCTTGAAGGCGTTCCGGCCCAAGAAGAAGTGACCTGCATGCGCCTCGCCGCCCTGCTGCTGCTCACGAGCTGCGCCGCCACGAACGTGGTGACGGTCACGCCGTCGGGCGGCAACAGCGGCCCGCGGGTGCTGTGCGTCTTCGCGCACCCTGACGACGAGACGACCGTCGCGGGCGCGCTCTACAAGACGGCGACCTTCCTCGACGGCACGGTCGACATGGTGCTGATCACCAACGGCGAGGGCGGGTTCAAGTACTCGACGCTTGCCGAGGACATCTACGAACTCGAGCTGACCCTCGAGGAGGTCGGCCGTGCGCACCTGCCGCGCATCCGGCGCGAGGAGATGCTCGACGGCTGCGCGCTGCTCGGCGTGCACCAGGTGCACTTCCTGCGCCAGACCGACCACCGCTACACCCAGGACCCGCTCGAGGTGCTCGGTCCGGACGCGGACGTGTGGGACCTCGTGCGCGTGTCGGCCAAGATCGACGCCGTGCTCGCCGCCGGCGACTACGACTTCGTCCTGACCATGGCGCCGTCCGCCACGACCCACGGGCACCACCAGGCTGCCACCATCCTCGCCGCGCGCGCCGTGGCGCGCGTCGACGAGGGTGAGCGGCCGGTGCTGCTCGGCGTGTCGGTCGAGAGTGAGACCAGCGGCCCGCCGACGGCCCCACCAGCTCTGAGCGGATTTCTGGAGACCGCGGTCGACGCTGGCGAGGCGCTGGTCTTCGACCGCACCCAGCAATTCGGCCACCAGCGCCGGCTGGACTACCGCGTGCTGGTCAACCTGGTCATCGCCCAGCACCGCTCGCAGGGCACGCTGCAGCTGGCCATGTGGCGCGGGCTCGCGGAGCACTACTTCGTCTTCAGCGGCGCCCCGCCGGACGCCCACGCGCGGGCCGCCGCCTGGATGCAGGCGCTCGCGCAGCCCCAGTTCCCAGTGCGGGAGTACGGCGAGAGCGCGGGGACCAACGCGCGATGACCAACCCGCCGCCGCGGCTGCGATCGCTGGATGCCCTGCGCGGCTTCGACATGCTGTGGATCGCGGGCGGCGCAGCGGTGCTGCAGGCGCTGGCGAGCAGCCCTGGCGGCTGGCTCTTCACGCGGCTGGCCGAGCAGACCGAGCACGTCGAGTGGCACGGCTTCACCCTCTGGGACGGGATCTTCCCGTTGTTCCTGTTCCTGGCCGGCGTGTCGCTGCCGTTCTCGTTCACGGCGCGGCGGGCGCGCGGGGCGACCGAGGCGCAGCTGCGCTGGCATGCCCTGCGCCGCGGCGTGGTGCTCGTGCTCCTCGGCGCGGTCTACAACGGCCTGCTCACCTTCGACTTCGACACCCAGCGCTGGGCCAGCGTGCTGGGCCGCATTGGTCTCGGCTGGATGTTCGCCGCGCTGATCGTGCTGCGCTGGGAGCGGACCGCCAGCTTGGCGAAGTGGACCGCGGGCATCCTGCTCGGCTACGCCGCGCTGCTCTTGATCCCCGTGGGGGGCTCGCTGGCCTTGGAGCCCGGCCACAACGTCGTCGACTGGTTCGACCGCGAGCTCCTTCCCGGACGGCTGCACCGGCAGGTGCGCGATCCGGAGGGTCTGCTCGCGACCATCCCCGCCGTCGCCACCGCCCTCTCCGGCGTGCTGGCCGGCCGCTGGCTGATGGGCCCCGCGGACGGGGGAAGCAAGGTGCTCGGCCTGCTGAAGGCATCGGGCGCCGCCCTGGTCGGCGGCCTGCTCATCGGGTTGGTCCAACCGATCAACAAGAACCTCTGGACACCTGCGTTCGTGCTCTGGACCTCCGGCGGCAGCCTGGCGCTCCTGGCGCTCTTCTACTGGTGGATCGACGTCCGCGGTCACGACCGCTGGTGCTTCCCCCTGATCGTGATCGGCACGAACGCGATCACGATCTACCTGCTCGGTCGCTTCGTCGACTTCGAGGCGATCACGCTCGTGCTGTTCGGTCGCGCGCGCGGGGCGCTCCACCCCGCGCTCTTCGCTGCCTGGCCGTTGCTCCTCCAGTGGGGCGTGCTCTACGAGCTCTACCGGCGCCGGCTCTTCTTGAAGGTCTGAGTCACTCGGGCCGGAAGTCGAGGCGCACCTCGTTCCCGCCGACGACCTCGACCGTCTGCGGCGCCGGCAGCGCGGGCGCACCTTCCGGGGTCGGGCCCATCGCCTGCACGCGCACGGACCAGGTCCCCGCGGTCAGATCCTCGAAGACGAGCTCCTCCCCCTCGAAGATCCGGTACTGAGGACCGGGGTCCGCGCCGTCACCAAGGTAGGAGGCGAGCACCATCAAGGTTTCGGAGTGGTCGGCGAGGTGCACGCCGACGCGCAGCCGTCCGCCCGGTGGCAGGCTGACGTCGACCCCCTCCTTGACCTCGCCCACCTCGACCTGGAAGGCCTCGCTGGTCACGGTCTGGAAGCCCTCGCGGCTGGCCTCGACGAGCACGTCCTCGCCCGCCGGCAACCCGCGCAGCCGATAGCGCCCCTGCTCGTCGCTGCGCGCCTCCTCGGGCTTGGAGGTCCCATCGGAGACGCTCATCACCCCCGGTCCGCTTCCGCCGCGCGCGATCATCATGACCATGCGCGTCTGACCACCAGCGCGGGGACGCTTGGCGACCACCTTCGCACCCTCGATGCCCTTGCCGTCCGCGTCGGTGATCTTGCCGGCCACCACGGTCACCGGCAGGTCGAGGTCGAGGTCGTTCTCGCCCGCGTCGAGGGTTACCTGCGCGCGGCTCTCGAGGGCCCGCGAGGGGTGGCGCACGATCAGGGTGTAATCGCCGGCGCGCATGTCCTCGAAGGCGTAGCGGCCCTGGCTCGAGGTTCTCGCGCTCGGGTTCGAGCCGGGCATGCCGGGCGCCCCGCCCTCCCGGCGTTCGAGTTCGAGGGTCGCCCCCGTCAACGGCTGCGCGTCCTCGGTCACGAGTCCCGACAGGCGACCGCGCGCCGTAAGGTGCAGGGTCAGCTCCTGCTCTGCGCCGGGAGCCAGGTCGATCGACGTCCAGCCTTCCCCCATGGGCGCGCCATCGGGTCCGCGGCTGACCATACGGAAGCCGCCGCTCGCCGCATCGCGTTCCTGCACGCGGAACCAGTGCGCGCCGGGCTCGAGGTTCCTGAACGTCACGCGTCCCTCGCTGTTCGCGCGCGCCGGCTCGGGAGTCGTCATCGGATTCGCCGCGACCGGGCGCTCGTGCTCGAGCTCCTGGCCGGGGGCCGGCGCACCGGCGGGGTCGAGCACGAGGATCGCGACCGAACCGCCGCGGGCGAGGCGCACCTCCTCGCGGTGATCTCCCACCTCGGGCAGGTCGATCGGGCCGACGACCAGGGGAGCGTAGCCGGCAGCTTCGACCGTCAGCTTCGCCGGCAGGCCCGGGAGCGAGGAGAGGCGCGCGCGCCCGTCCGCGTCCGTCGGCGCTCGGTGGGGTGTGATCTCGCCCGGGAACGCGGGAACGCGACCGCCGCTGCCCGACCCGCGCGCCGTCGGCCCGCCTGCGCGGGTACCCA
>JAQBVH010000566.1 GCA_027623615.1 Planctomycetota bacterium
CGCGGCCCGACCAGCGGTAGGTGAGCCGCTAGTGGCCCAGGCCCAGCAGGTGCAGGATCGTCGCGTGCAGATCGTGCATGTGCACCCGGCCGTCGACCGCGTAGTGGCCGATCTCGTCGGTGGACCCGTAGGCCAGGCCGGGCTGGACTCCCCCGCCCGCCAGCCAACTCGTGAAGCCGCGGGGGTTGTGGTCGCGGCCGTCCTTGCCCTGGGCGAAGGGGGTGCGGCCGAACTCGGCCCCCCACCAGACGAGCGTGTCCTCGAGCAGGCCGCGGGCGGCCAGGTCCTCGATCAGCCCTGCCACCGGCTTGTCGGTCGCCCGCGCGTGCTGCTCGTGGGCCGGCATGTTCGAGTGCTGGTCCCAGCGCGGGTTCGGGGACTCGTCCGCGTAGTTGACCTGCACGAAGCGCACGCCCGCCTCGCACAGCCGGCGCGCGAGGAGGCACTGGCGACCGAAGTCGTCGGTCGGCTGCACGCCGATGCCGTACTTCGCCTGCGTCGCCCTGGTCTCGCGCGACAGGTCGAGCACCCCGGGCGCCGCCCGCTGCATGCGCTCGGCCAGGTCGAACGAGGCGAGCTCCGCGTCGAGACGATCGTCGTCGATGCTGGCCGATCGCTGCGCGCGGTCGAGCAGGCGTTGCAGCTCGAACTGCTGCGCGTCCGCGCCCCGCAGATGCCGCACCTCCGCGTCCCTGGTCGGCATGCCCGCCGTCCCGATCGGCGTGCCCTGGTGCACCGCGGGCAGGAAGGCGCTCGCGTAGTTGCGCGGGCCGCCCTTGGTCGCCGAGGGCAGGAGCGTGACGAACGCCGGCATGTCCTGGTTCTCCGTGCCGATCCCGTAGGAGATCCAGCTGCCCAGCGAGGGCCGCACCAGGTTGGTCGCGCCGGTGTGCAGGAACAGGGTCGAGGGTCCGTGCGCCACCCCCTCGGTGTGCATCCCGTGCAGGAAGCACAGCTGGTCGACGACGCGCGCCTGCTCCGGGAAGAGGTCCGAGACCCAGCGCCCGGTCTCTCCGTACTGGCGGAACTTCCACAGGGGCTTGAGCAGCTTGCGCTGGCTCGGCTTGCCGAACGTCCCGAAGCGCACCCCGGTGAAGTCGATCGACTGGCCGTCGCGCGCGATCAGCTCGGGCTTGTAGTCGAAGGTGTCGACGTGGCTCGGGCCGCCCTGCATGAAGACGAAAATCATCCGCTTCGCGCGCGGAGCGTGCATCGGGAGCCTGGCGGTGAGGGGCGCATCGGCGCCGAGGGCCAGCCCGCTCCCGGCCAGGGTCAACGCGCTCGTGGCGCGCTGGAAGTCGCGGCGCGTCGTCATTGCAGGTAACGGAAGTCGATCGAGGCCAGGAGGGCGTGCAGCGTGCGCGTCCACTCCTCGAGGTCGTCGCAGGCCTGCAGGGCGTCGAGGATCCCGCGCTCGCTCTTCAGGGGCCCGCGGGAGAGGACCAGCTCGAACGCATGCTCGAGCCGCGCTGCGCGGGGCTGCTCGAGGACTCTGCGCGCTGCGGCCTCGGCCCGCGCGCGCACCCACGGGCTGTTCATCAACAGGAGCGCCTGGGTCGGCACCTGGCTCTCGCCGCGCCGGCCCGTGACCATGTTCGGGTTCGGCCCGTCGAACTCCGCGAACACGTCGAGCACGCTGTTGCGAAAGCGCGGCACGTAGACGCTGCGGCGCAGCGTGCTGTGGGCGTAGTTGTAGTCGTACTGGGTGACCTTCGTGATCGAGCTGCCGCCCCGGCGTCGATCGAGCTCGTCGCTCACGCAGAGCATCGCGTCCCGCAGCGCATCCGCGTCCAGTCGGCGCAGCGGGTAGACCGACAGGAGGCGATTGTCCGGGTCCTGCTGCGGGGGTGTCTGCACCGCCATGCGATAGGCACGCGACAGGACGAGGTCGCGCACGAGCGCCTTGGTCGACCACCCGCCCCGCAGGTGCCGCTGCGCGAGCCAATCGAGCAGCTCCGGGTGGCTCGGCCGCTCACCCATCGCGCCGAAGTTGTCGGCGGTGCGCACCAGCCCCGTCCCGAAGAGCCGCGACCAGATGCGATTCACGCGCACCCGCGCCGTCAGCGGGTTGCTCGGATCGAGGATCCACTGCGCGAGCTCGAACCGGCCGCTGACGTCCGCGGCGATCGCCGGTGATGCCGGCGCGCAGAACCCCGGCGCGCGACGCGGCACCGGGTCCCCGAGGTCACGCGCGGCGCCGCGGAAGTGGTAGGGCTCGTCGATCGGGTCGGCGCGCTCTGCGGCGACCATCGCCTGGCCTGGCGCGGGCGGCGCCCCCTGCTTCAGCTCCTCGAGCTTGACGCGGACAGCCTCGGCCTCGACCGAGTTCTCGAGGAGCGCCTGCTCACCCTCCGGAACCTCGCCCGCGGGCAGGAGCCAGAGCCCGTCCACGATCACGTGTCCGTTGGTGCCCGTCGTTGCGACGGTGACCACGGTCTCCATGCCCGGCGCCAGGTCGAACGTGCCGAGGGACACGAACGCGCCAGCCAGCCGCGGCGGCTGGCGCTGGTCGACGCGCAGGGTCTCGCGGCCGCCGAGGTGCTCGATCGTGACCGGGACGTTCGTCGCCCGGTTCGAGCCCGGCGTGTAGGCCAGGCGCACGTCGTAGCGGCCCGCCGCGGGCACGTTCGGCGTCCAGGTCGCGCTGTTTTCGCCCTTCGCGAGGTCCTTGTCGTGCAGGTAGCCCGCATCGAGGTAGCCGGCGACGGAGGTCGAGTGCAGCCACTCGCCGATCAACGTCGCGGCGCCGTCGTCGAGGATGAGTCCGGGCAGTCCGGTGGTGTCGATCACCTTGGTCGACTGCGCCTTGGGCGTGCCCTGCACCAGCCTCGCGAGCTCGGCCTCGAGGCCCTCCACCTGCGCCTGGTGCGCACGCCAGCGCTCGGCCACCGGCCCTTCGAGCTCGGCGGTCGTCCAGCCGGACACGTTGCCGGGCGTGAGCACGTTGGTGCTCGCGAAGATGCCGGCCAGGGCGTAGTAGTCCTCCGCGGTGACCGGATCGAACTTGTGGTCGTGGCAGCGGGCGCAGCCGAAGGTCTGCCCGAGGAACGCGCGCCCGACCGTGTCGATCTGCTCGTCGATCACATCGAGCCGCAGGAGCTCCTTGTCCTGCTGTTCGTAGTTCGTCGGGCCGAGCAGCAGGAACCCGGTCGCGATGCGGTTGCGGTTGCGCTCCGCGTCGGTCCCTGCCGGCAGGAGGTCCCCCGCTAGCTGCTCGAGCACGAAGCGGTCGAAGGGCACGTCGCGATCCACCGCGTCGATGACGTAGTCGCGATAGCGCCAGGCGTCCGGAAACATCAAGCTGCGCCCGCCACCCGAGGACTCCGCGAAGCGTGCGACGTCGAGCCAGTGGCCCGCCCAGCGCTCCGCGAAGGCTGTCGAGGCGAGCAGGCCCTCGACGACCTCGGCGTAGCTGCTCGGGTCACGCTCGAAGGCGTCCAGGGCCGCGGGCGTCGGCGGCAGGCCGGTCAGGTCGAAGCTCACGCGCCGCAGGAGCGTCGCGGAAGAGGCTGGCGGAGCAGGCTGCAAGCCCTCACGCTCGAGCATCGCCAACAGGAAGCGGT
>JAQBVH010000567.1 GCA_027623615.1 Planctomycetota bacterium
CCACCTCGTCGCGGCGACCCGGGGGGGCGCGGACTACCGTTCCCAGGATTGGTCGGGTCGGGTCGCCCTCTGGGTCGGCGCCGAGACCGGCGACCTACCGGACCTCACGCGCGCCTTCGAGGGCGTCAGCATCCCGATGGCTCACGGCGTGGAGTCCCTCAACGTGACCGTCGCCGCGTCGCTGCTCCTGTTCGCCGCGGGGAGGACCCGATGAGCCTGTTCGAGGAAGCCGCGCCCGATCCCCTCGCGCCCGCGCCGGACGACGCGCCGCTCGCCGACCGCATGCGGCCGCGCAGCCTCGCGGAGGTCCACGGTCAGTCGCACCTGCTCGGCGAGGGCAAGATCCTGAGCCGCGCCTTCCGGGAGGGCCTGCGCCAGAGCCTGATCCTGTGGGGCCCGCCCGGCATCGGCAAGACGAGCCTCGCGCGCTTGCTCGCGGCGGCGGGCGAGCTGCGCTTCGTGACCTTCTCCGCCGTGCTCTCCGGCGTGAAGGAGGTGCGCGTCGTCATGCAGGACGCGGAGGCCCGTCGTCGCCAGAAGGGCACGCGCACGCTGCTGTTCATCGACGAGATCCATCGCTTCAACAAGGCCCAGCAGGACGCCTTCCTGCCTTACGTGGAGCGCGGCGACGTGGTCCTCGTCGGGGCGACGACCGAGAACCCGTCGTTCGAGGTCAACGCCGCGCTCCTGTCGCGCTGCCGCGTGTTGATGCTGCAGCCGCTCTCACCGGACGAGGCGGTCGACCTGCTCGCCGTGGCGTTGGCCGACGAGCGCGGCTTCGGCGGTCGCATCGAGGCGAACCGCGACCAGCTCGCTGCGCTGGCGCACGCCTCGGATGGGGACGCGCGCCGCGCGTTGACCTTGCTCGAGACCGCCGCCAACTTGATCGGCGACGCGGGCACGCTGACCGAGGAGGCGTTGCGCGAGGCGCTCGCCGGCAAGGCCCTGCGCTACGACAAGTCGGGTGAGGAGCACTACAACCTCATCTCGGCGCTGCACAAGAGCATCCGCAACTCGGACGCGAACGCGACGGTCTACTGGCTGACGCGGATGATGCACGCGGGCGAGGACGGGAACTACCTCGCTCGGCGCCTGATCCGGATCGCGAGCGAGGACATCGGTCTGGCGGACCCGTTCGCCTTGCGCGTCGCCCTCGACGCGGGCGACGCCTTCAGCCGCCTGGGGTACCCCGAGGGCAACCTGGCCCTGGTTCAGGCCGCGGTCTACCTGGCCCGTGCACGCAAGAGCAACGCGCTGTACGTCGCCCTGGGCGAAGCGACGCGTGACGTCGAGAGCACGAACGCCGAGCCCGTCCCGCTGCACCTGCGCAACGCCTCGACGGCCCTAATGAAGGACGCGGGCTACGGCGAGGGCTACCGCTACGCCCACGACGATCCCGCCGCGGTGAACGAGATGGACTGCCTACCCGACTCGTTGCGTGGGCGCCAGTACCTGAAGGGCGTTGAGCTGCCGCACCGTCAGGTGCGGCGCCCAACAACACGCACGCCTCCGGAGGAGGTGTAGGCGGCCCCAACGCGTTCGCCTGGCGCCGCAAAAAGGCGGATAACCCTCGCAGTCGAGCGTTTTCATGACGGCAAGGCCGCGATTCGGCCAATAACCCCCGAATTCGGGCGATTCGTTCGGGAAAGTGCTTGTTCAACCTCCGAAGCCTACCTAGAACGGCGCCGTTCGCCGCGAGGTGAACTGCGGAGCTGACGGTCTCGACCCGTCGAACCGAACGTCCGTGACGCGATCCCCGGAGCCGACTTGTCGGCTTCGGGGTCTTCTTTTCGACTCGGCGGCGACGCTCCTCGGGCGAGCGGCACCTGCCCAGTGCGCTGACCCGCGCGCCGGGTGCTGGCTTGCTCGACCGACGCGCCTCGACGTCCGCTGCCTCTATTCGCCTATTCGCTGCCGAGCAACCGCTCGACCACGTCGAGGTGCTCCCCGGCGACGTTCACCGTCTCCTCGGGATCCTTCTCGTGGTCGTAGAGCTCGGTCAACACCAGCTGACCATCGCGCTCCCAGAGCGTGACGCGCCAACGGTCGCTGCGCAGGCTCGTGCCGGTGACCTTCTGCGACTTGCGCCACCAGGACTGCGCAGGCGTCGAGGTCGCGCGGCCAGGGTCTTCGAGCTGGGGCACGAGGCTCGCGCCCGCGAGTCCATCCGGACGCTCGAGCCCGCACAGCTCCACGAGGGTGGGGTACACGTCCACGCTGCGCACGATCGCCGACGTCGCCTCGCCCGGTCGCGCAAGACCCGGCGTGCGCATGATCAGCGGGCTGCGCAGCGAGCGCTCGTGGAGGGTGTGCTTGCCCCAGACGCCATGCTCGCCGAGGTGCCAGCCGTGGTCGCTCCACAGCACGACGATCGTGTTCTCGGCCAGGCCTTCGTCCTCGAGGGCAGCGAGCACCTTGCCCACCTGCGCGTCCACGTAGCTGACCGAGGCACGGTACGCCCGCCGCAGGTGCCGCGCGTAGTCATCGTCGACGCGCGGGTCGCCCTGGTAGCCGCCGTAGTTGCGCAGCAGTTCGTCCGAAGGGTGCAACGTGATCGAGGCGTCGACCTCCGCGGGCGGGTCCTTGTGTGTGGGCAGGTCCACCTCCGCCATGGGGTGCCGATCCCAGTAAGTCTTCGGCGCGCACCAGGGCAGGTGCGGCTTGAAGAACCCCACCGCCAGAACGAACGGCGCGCCGCTCTCGCCGAGCTCGCGCAGCGCGCCCACTGCCTCCCGTGCGATCAGCCCGTCCGGGTAGCTCGTGTCATCGGTGTCCTCGAGCACCTCGAACGGGGGCGACTCACCCTTGCTGCGGCCGCTCCCGTCCGCGTAGGCGAAGAACGCGTCCCAGGCGTTGCGCCACTTGCCCGCCGGCAGGCCGACCTCGTCCCAGGAGTGCGGTAGCTCCGGCTTTCCGTCCGTCGTGTGCCCGTGGGGCGCGTGGCTGATCTTGCCGATGCTGACCGTGGTGTAGCCGGCCCGCTTGAACAGGTGCGCGAAGCTCTCGGGCTCCTCGGACTCGGGCTGGTCGACCAGGAGGGAGAAGGCGTCGTTGCCGAAGCTCGCTGGCTCCACGGGCGTCCGGCCGGTCATGAGGGCGAAGCGCGACGCGCCGCAGGTAGGCACTGCGACATAGTGTCGCTCGAAGAGCCGTCCCTCCTGGGCGAGTTGGTCCAGGTGCGGGGTCCTGGCGGTCTCCAGATCCATGCAACCCAGGTCGGGCCGCAGGTCGTCGACGCAGATGAGGAGCACATTGGGAGAGCTCGGTCGCTGCGAGCCTCCGCACGCGGCCAGGAGCCACAGCAATGTCCATCGTCGGTACATTCCCCGAGGATACGACCCAGGGAGGCTTCAGGGCCCACGGCGCTTGCGCCGGGCACCGTCAGGGAGCGCCGCCGACCTCTCCAAGAGCTTGGCAGCCAACGCCCGCGAACGGGTGAGCACGGGGCGCTTGGCGGGGCGCGGCGTCCGTGAGCACTTGATGACGGACGCGATCGACTCGCGCTGGTTTCTCGGTGACCCCTTGATCAATCGCTGCGAGCCAGCCAGCCTCTTGGCCCCAT
>JAQBVH010000568.1 GCA_027623615.1 Planctomycetota bacterium
CCCCCCCCTCAGCGACGATCTACCCCATTCCCACCGCCATGCGCGTGCTCTTCGCGAAACTAGGCCTGGCCCTGGCCCTCGGCGCCGCCCTCCTCTCTTCCGGATGTAGCTCCGGTACGGCGAAGGTGATCGGACCGGCAGGCGACAAGTTCGCTGTCGTCTCCATCAACGTCATCAGCGGCAGTCAGTGGCAGATCAACCGCGCGATCAACATCACGTTCAACCACGATGTCGATCTCTCCACGGTGAACTTCAACTCGATCAACCTGGTCAACGCTCAGGGGAAGGGCGCCACGGGGGTCTTCTCCCAGCCGATCGACGCAACCGGGAACGTGAACCGGCGCGTGGTTCGCTTCCAGCCGAAGTGCCCCACCAAGGTGGACTTCTCGGACGCGGGTCTGCTGCCGAACAACGAGTACCGCTTGACGGTCAAGGGGTCCTTGACCGGTGGCACGGCGGTGGCCGACACCGCAGGCAAGGCCCTCGAGGTGGGCGCGGTGGTCGAGTTCAACACCCCTGATTCAGACGACGCCCTGGTGCTGTTCGTCGACACGACCGCCGGTCCCCCGGTCGTCGTGGTGCGGGGCTTGAACGATGACCCGAGCCTACCCTCCAGCTCCCTGGTGCTGGGCGGCATCGAGCGGGACTTCGAGTGGAGCACGGACCCGGTGGGTGAGCCGTTCAGCCTGCGCGGTCGCCTGGGCTTCGAGGTTCCCCTGAACCACTACTCGATCGACGAGAACCAGCTGCAGGTGTTCCTGCTGTTCAACCAGCCGGTCGACGCGAGCCCGACCAACATCTCGAGCCAGTTCATTCGCCTCGAGTACCGCGTCGGTGCCTACGACAACGCCCAGGCCTGGCAGGTCATGCCCTCCGAACTCGAGCTGGTCGCAAACTGCACGGAGGTCGGCGCGGCCGTCCGCGTCCGCCCCCTGGGTATCGTTCCCCAGGACTCCGATCTGCGCATCACCCTGAAACAGGGCTTCCGCGACCTGATCGGTGACGGGACTACCTCCGATCGCAGCGACTTCACCTTCATGCACACCGTGACCGCGGGCGCCGACAACCCGCTGCACGCGGGCGTGGACAACCCGGAGGTGGACGACCTGCTGGATTCGTTCGCCTTCTCTGGCGGTGAGATCGGCTCCTTGGAGGACACCCAAGCGGTGTTCGACGTGCCCTCGGCCAAGTGGGGCGCTGGTCAGCTGCAAGCCGCCTTCGATTTCAACGGAACCGGCGGCCCGGGCGGTGACTTCGACTGGATCTTCCCGCCCGCGACCGAGATCGTGCTGGACACGGTCAGCGACACCATCTTCTCGGCGACGGGCAGCCAGGCCGTGATCAACGGCCTCGTGGACATCCGCAACATGAGGATCCCGGCCGGATCCCGGCTGCGCATCGTTGGCCCCAACACCTGCACGATCCTGTGCAGCGGCACGGTGGAGATCTATGGTGAGATCACCATCAACGGGTCGGACCACCCCGGGGTCGTGTCCTTGAACACCGCGAACCAGCCGGAGCAGGGCTCCAAGGGCAACGGCGGCGGCGGTGACGGCGGCATCGGTTCCTTCCTCACCACCCAGTCCACCCCCCGCGGAGGCCGCGGCTTCGGCGCGTTCGGCGTTCCCAACCTGGGCGGTGAAGGCGGCGAGACCTGCTACGCCAACACGGGCAAGGTCGATCGGCGAGGCGCCGGCGGCGGCGGCGGCGTGCTAGGTGACGACTACTACTTCCTCCACGAGGTCGGCGCGGCGGCGTTCATTCGTGCCCAGACCCTGCCTGGCCTCGACGTGGAACCCGGGGCCCCCGGTGGACCGGGGGGCCTTGGCGCGGTGTCCCAGGCCGAGCGCGCCGTGGGTGGCAAGGTCGGTCCGAGCCCGTTCCTGGACAACGACCCGAACAACAACTTCCTCGGCACGATGATCTCGCCGACCAACCAGGTGATCCTGGGCGAGCTCGACGGTCTCCTCGCGGGGGCCGGCGGCGGCGGCGGTGGTGACGCGGTCAACTCCGACTCCTTCCCCAAGCTCCCGTTCATGCCGTCGGGCGACGAGAAGGGTTGCGGTGGTGGCGGTGGCGCAGGCGGCCTGCGCATCCTCGCGATCGACAACATCACGATCGGCCACCCGGTCACCCACGACCCCGGCTTCATCAGCGCCGAGGGTGGTGACGGTGGCGGCGGTGAGAACACGAGCTTCTTCGACCGGGTCGGCGGCGGTTCCGGCGCTGGCTCCGGCGGGCACATCGTCATCTCGACCGCCAAGGAGATTCATGTCTACGGTCGCGCCGCCGCGAACAACAACCCAGGCTTCTGGTACCGCGATGGCATCGGCAACGCATTCCACTCCCGTCGTCCGATCTCCGCCGTCGGTGGTCAGGGTGGCGCAGGCAACCAGAGCGCTGGTGGTGCCAACGAGAACGGTGCCAGCACCTGGAAGTGCGACTCGATTCCGACGTTCTTCGACGGTGGCCTCGGTGGCACCGTGCCTCCGTTCAAGCCCCAGGGCACCTTCGTCTGCTTCCACGCTCAGCCTGACAAGCCCGACGCGTCGGGCTTCTGGACGATCGGCGCGGGCGGCGACGGTGGCCCCGGCATCATCCAAATCCACGTCAACGATCCGGCCACGGACCTGGTCCTCCACGACGCGGCGGATCAGTCCAACCACTACATGACCGGCCAGGACGTGAGTGACATCTTCGCGCCGCCCCCGATCGGCTGGAAGAGTCCCTCCGGCGGCCAAGGCGACCCGGACTGGACGCCTCCGAACCGGATGGTGCCCTTCTTCGGTAGGAACTCGAAGGCCCAGTCGAAGTGGATCCCACTCGGTCTGGCGCGCGTCGATCCCGGCCCGCCCCCGGGCACCGACGACATCAACTTCACTTTCCTCGGCACGAACGTGGCCGACGGCATCGTGGAGAACGACGGCAACGATCAGGTCCAGTTCGTGACTCCGCTCCTCGGCCCCGTGGCCGCGGCGAAGTCCTTCACGATGACGCTCGACGCGACGGGCCTGACGAATCCGATCTACGCGGCGAACCCGCGTCTGCTCGAGGGCTTCACCGTGCGTCTAGAGGACGCCGGTGACCCGATGGTCTTCGAGATGTACCGGATCGTCTCCGCGACCTTCACCGCCGGAGCGCCCTCGATCTTCACGGTCAACCTTGATCCGAACGGTCCCAACCCGGCCACCTTCATCCCGAACCCCTACACCGCCTACCTGGTGCCCCACTTCGTGCGCGTCGTCACCAACGGGATCGCCGACGCCTATCCGGACGCGACCGCCATCAAGGTTGATTTCCAGGCTGCCACCGTCGACGCCCAGGGGGCGATTACCCCGGGCCCTTGGGAGACCGACATCGACAACCTGAACAACCCGACCCCCTGGGATCTGGTCCGCTTCCGTGTCGAGTTCGACCTTGCCAAGAACGCGCTCCCAGGGGATACGATCGACATCACCACCCCGCGCCCGGGCCTCGACCACCTGCGCCTGCACTTCGACTTCTAGTCGAGCATGGGGTGAGACCGCCGCTGGTCTCCAAGGATCGGCGAGGGCCC
>JAQBVH010000569.1 GCA_027623615.1 Planctomycetota bacterium
CGGTCCCGAGGTGGCCCCGCTGGCGGCTCTTGGTCGAACGTGTCGTTCAAGCGCGGGCCGCGCGGGCTTCCTCGACGAGGGCGTCAAAAGCCTTCGGGTCGTGGATGGCCAGCTCGGAGAGCTGCTTCCGGTTCAGGTCGATCTGGGCGGCCTTGAGGCCGGCGATCAGCTGGGAGTAGGTCATGCCTCGCATCCGCGCCGCGGCGTTGATGCGGATGATCCACAGCCGGCGGAACTGGCGCTTCTTGGTGCGCCGATCCCGGTAGGCGTAGGCCCAGGAGCGCAGCAGCGCCTCACGGACGGTGCGCCAGAGCTTGGAGCGACCGCCGCGGAAACCGCGGGCGGCCTTGAAGTAGCGGCTCTTCTTCTGGGCGCGGGGAGCGCCATAGGTCACGCGTACCATGGATCAGCGACCTCCCAGCATGCGAGAAAGGAGGCGCGCCCAGGCGCCCTCGGTCACGAGCGAACTGCGCTTCTCGCGCTTGCGCTTGGCACTCTTGGGTGCGTGCTGGTGACCCCGACCAGGACGGCTCGACTTGAGCTTGCCGTTCTTGGTCCGGCGGAAGCGCTTCTTGACCGCTCCCTTTGACTTCATCTTGGGCATGGGACGTCCTCGTTCCGGGGGTCCCGTGGGACCCGTTCACGATGCCCCGCTCGCTGGCATGCCAACCGCTCGTGGGGGGCCGAGGCGAGGGGCCTCGACACTTGGGAACGCAGAGGATAGGGGCTCGAGGGGTGCCGGGCAAGCGCCCCAGCCGCCTGCCAGCGGATTCCCACGGGGGCCCGCGCGCAGGAGTCTGCGCCTTGGGTGCAGCCTCCGAGCAAGTGCCCCGTCAGGTGCCCCGCGCAAAGACCTCTCGCCGCCGCAGGAGGCGCAAGCGGCCCCAGCGGGATCGCGCCCCATTCTCGCCCTGGGGCGGCCCGCCGCTGGGGATCCGGGCGCCGACACATCCTCGTTCGAGGAGAACAGGGTTCGGACCCTGTTTCCAGCGGCGGCGCCTGAAGGCCTTGGCGTAGTCTGGTTCCATCGGCCCTCGCACAACGCCCCCCACCATGATCTTCCGCTCCCTCCTCCTGCTCGCCCTCTGCGGCTCCGCGTCCGCCCAGGATCTCTACGACGACAGCGTCGTCCGTGAGGTCACGCTCGACTTCCACGACACAAACTGGTGGCAGCAGCTCAAGGCGAACTGGTCCTCGGGCACCAACATCCTGGCGGACATGACCGTCGACGGGATCCCGTTCCTCGACGTCGGCGTGCACATCAAGGGCAACAGCTCCTACTTCTTCCTCGACCCGGCCGATCGCAAGGCCTCCCTGGGCATCGACCTGGACCACGTCCACGTCGACCAGCAGGTCTACGGCCACTCGACCCTGAACCTGAACAACGGCATCGAGGACCCGACTTTCTGCCGCGAGATCACGTTCCAGAACGTCGCGTCGGGGTACACACCCAACGGCAGGGGTGCGCACTGCCACCTGACGATCAACGGCGGGGACTGGGGTGTCTACATCAACATCGAGCAGTACAACCGTGGCGTGCTCGGGGACTTCTTCCCCGACGACAACGGGCTGCGCTTCAAGTGCCCGAACAACCCGTCGGGACCGGGGCTGAGCTACCAGGGCCAGAACAAGGCGATCTACCAGCAGAGCTATGAGCTCAAGGACTGGCTCGGGCACCCCGACCCCTGGCAGGTCCTGATCGACGCCTGCGAGAAGCTCGACACCGAGCCCCTGAGCAACGTCGACGTGATCGATGACTGGGTCGCCATCGACGCGGCCCTGTGGACGGTCGCTCTCGAGAACGTGTTCATGGACGAGGACAGCTACATCTCGAAGGGCGCCGACTTCACGACCTTCTGGGACCCGCGCCACGAGCAGCTGCACCTGCACCTGCACGACGCGAACGAGTCCTTCGGCGTGAGCTACTTCGGCTGGCCCGCGGGCACGCTCTGGGAGCTCCCGCCGCTCTACAACAAGAACAAGGTCGACAAGCCGGTGCTGCACCGGCTGCTCGACGTGCCCGAACTCCAGCAGCGCTACTTCGCGCACATGCGCACGTTCCTCGACGAGGAATTCTACTGGGACAAGCTGGGTCCGCGGCTGGCGGCCTACCAGCTGAACATCGACGCCATGGTCCAGGCGGACCCCTGGAAGCTCTACTCCTACCAGGACTTCGTCGACAACTTCAACCAGACCGTGATCATCGATATCGGCGGGTCGTTCGTCCCGGCGCCGGGCTTGAGCGAGTTCGTTCAGAACCGCAACGCCTACCTGACCACCCACGCGAAGGTCGACAAGCCCGCGCCCGAGATCCCCAGCGTCGCCCACTCGCCCCAGCGCCCGAACCCGGGCGCAGCGGTCTCCGTGCGCGCGACCGTGCTCGGCCCGAACGCCGACGTGGGCGACGTGCACCTCTACTACCGCAGCCTGGGTCAGTTCCTGCGCACGCCGATGTTCGACGACGGCAACCACGCGGACGGATCGTCGGGCGACAACGTCTTCGCCGCGCAGCTCCCGATCACCGGCACGCCCGGCGAGGGCGTGGAGTACTACGTCGGCGCGGCCAGCGACACCAGCGTCGGCGCAATGACGTTCCACCCGCGCAAGACCGAACACGCGCCGCTCGAGGTCGTCTTCGGCTGGGGCCCCAGCGGCGTGAAGGTCACCGAGTACATGTACACGGGCAACGACGGCGAGTTCTTCGAGCTCACGAACACCGGCGCGACCCCGGTCGACCTGACGGGCTGGTCGATGGACGACCAGAGTGATGTGCCCGGCACCCTCGACCTGTCGGCTGCCGGCGTCCTCGCCCCCGGTCAATCGGTGATCATCAGCCAGAGCGACCCGGCCACCTTCGCCAGTGACTGGGGCCTGGCCGGGGTCACGATCCTCGGCCCCAACCTGATCGCGCCGATCGGCCGCAACGATCAGATCAACATCTACGACGCCGGCGGCGTGCTCGTCGAGCGGCTGACCTACGGGGACGAGGCCTTCCCCGGCGCCCCGCGCGCTCAGAACGTGACGGCCACGCCCTGTGACGACGCGCTCGGCGCGGACGATCCCTTCGGCTGGCTCCTGGCCCTGGACGGCGACGCCATGGGCTCGACCACCAGCCTGGGAGGCGACGTCGGCAACCCGGGCGTGTTCGCCCCGACCACCTGCCCGAGCCTGGGTGACTCCTACTGCGATTCGAACGCCAACTCGACGGGCAGCATGGCCGACCTTTCCGCGCTCGGCAGCCCGCTGATCGACGACAACCAGGTCGAGCTCTTCGTCAGCAACCTGCCCGTCGGCCAGCCCGGCTACTTCCTCATGGCCGACACGACCGGCAACGTCCCGAACTTCGGCGGCAGCCAGGGCGTCCTGTGCCTCGGCTCCCCCATCGTGCGCTTCAGCTCGAGCGTGCTCTTCGCGAGCGCGGCCGGCGAGGTCTACTTCGCGCCGGACCTGGGCGCGCTGCCCAATGACACGCTGATCCAACCGGGTGAGCGCTGGAACTTCCAGCTGTGGTTCCGGGACGTGAACCCGGGCCAGACGTCGAACACGTCGAAC
>JAQBVH010000570.1 GCA_027623615.1 Planctomycetota bacterium
TCGCCGGCGAGGACGACCGCGCGCTGCTCCTCTCGCTGCTCGCCGCCCTGGACGTCAGCGTGCACTCGCAGACCACGGTGTTCTCGCGCACCAGCTTCCAGCCGCGGCGCATCTCCCCGGCGCGACCGCGCGGCGTCTACTTCAACGACGAGGTCTACGTCGGCTACGTCCCCGGCAGCGGCCTGTTCGAGCTGACCGTGATGGACCCGGACCAGGGCCTGCGCTTCTACACGCTGACCCGCGCGGAGCAGGGCCTCGCCTTCCAGCGCGAGACCCACTCGTGTCTGCAGTGCCACGCCCCGAGCTGGAACCGCGAGCGGCCCGCGCACCTGGTGCGCTCCGTGCATCCCTTGCCCGATGGTCAGGCCCAGCTGCGGGCGGGCACGCACCTAGTCGACCACCGCACGCCCTACGAGGATCGTTGGGGCGGCTGGTACGTCACCGGCGCCCCCGAGGGCTTCGCGCACCTGGGCAACCAGCTGCTGGGGGAGGACGAGGAGCGCCTCGCGCCCGCGGGGGTCCCGCGCGTCGACCTCGAGGGTCTCTGCGACCTCGCCCCCTACCCGGTCGCGACGAGCGATCTGATCGCCCTGCTCGTGCTCGAGCACCAGACCCACGTCCACACCGTCCTGGCCACCGCCGGTGCCCAGGTGCGGGACGCGTTGGCCGACCAACGTGAGCTCAACCGATCCCTGGGCCGACCCGACCGCGAGCCACTGCGTTCGACCACCGTGCGCATCGAGGGGGCGGGGCGCCGCGCTGCGGAGGCCCTGCTCTTCGTGGGCGAGCCGCGCCTGCCGGTACCGATCGAGGGGGACTCGCCCTTCGCGAGGAGCTTCCTGTCACGCAGCCTGCGGGACGAGGACGGACGCGGCCTGCGTGACCTCGAGCTGCGCACGCGCCTGTTCCGGTACCGACTGAGCTACCTGATCCACTCGCCGACCTTCGCAGCCTTGCCGGCTGAGCTGCGCGACAGGGTCTGGCTCGAGCTGTGGATGGTCCTCGAGGACGTGGACGGCGCGTGCCGCAGCCTTCCGATGGCCGAGTGCCACACGATCCGCGCCCATCTCGAGGCGACGCGCGACGACCTGCCGGCCTACTGGTGAGCGACGCGCGCGATCGCCATCCCCGCGCGCACCGTGCCCTCCGCGAGCACGCGGCACACCCAGCCGCTGCGCCCGACCATCAGGTCCGGGAAGCGCGCGTCGACCGCGCGCAGGGTGGCGCAGGGTTGGCGCACGTCGTGGATCTCGAGCAGGACCTCAGCACCGACGCGTAGCCGATCACCGGGCCGCAGCGTGGTCGGGTCGAGGCCCTCGGTCAACAGGTTCTCGCCGAACGCACCGGGCGGTTCACAGTCGACCTGGTCCTCCTGCAGCAAGCGATACTCCTCGATCGAGAGCAGGCACACCGCGCGGTCGCGGCCGCCGTGGAACTTCTGCCGCTGGCTGTCCCCCTCGAGACCGTCCAGGGTGATGCGGGTCTCCTCGACCGAGGACTTGGGAATGCCCCCGCTGCCCACGCACACCGCCAGCACCGTGCCTTTCATGCCTGCCTCTCCCAGAGCTCCGCCGCCACCGCGAGGGCGCTCTGGTTGCCGCGATCAGCGAGGCCCGAGGGCACCAGCCGCACATGCTGCGCAGCGCGCGGGAGCGCCTCGCGGCGCACGACGTCCATGGCGGTGGGTAGGAACAGGTCCGGGTAGGCGCTGCCGATCGTGCCGACCACGATCACGTCCGGGTTGAGCAGGTCGGTCAGCAGGGCGCAGAGCTCGCCCAGCTTGGTTGCGATGCGCGCGACGGCGGCGGTCGCCGCGGAGTCGCCGCGCTCTGCCGCCTCACACAGGGTCCTGGGCGAGAGGTCCACCCCGCTCAACTCGGCGGTCGTGCCGGTCTGGATGCAGGCGAGGATCTCCTGGCCTGCGACCTGCAGCATGCCCGGGCCCGAGAGGTAGCCCTCGACGCTGCCGCGCTTGCCGAACCCGACCGGACCATCCGCGGACAGGCGCAGGTGGCCGATCTCGCCCGCGAACCCCAGCGGTCCCTCGAGCAAGCGCCCTTCGAGGACGAAGCCCGCGCCCATGCCCGTGCTCATCGTCAGGAACAGCACCGTGTCCGCGCCGCGTCCGGCACCCCAGCGCCACTCGGCCAGCGCGCCCGCGTTCGCGTCGTTGCGCGCCTGGAAGGGGACGTCGCCGAGCGCGGCCGTCAGGTGCTCCGTCAAGCCGAAGCCATGCCAGCCGGGCAGGTTCGGGACCTCGAGGAAGCGCCCCTCCGGCTGCAGGAATGGCCCGGGGACGGCGACGCCGTAGGCCGCCGGCGTCTCGCCACGCGCGGCTGCCGCGGCAGCGAGGTCCTCGAGCATGGCCGCGAGCGCCGGCTCGGGCGCAGCGCATGGGTCGGTCGGTCGCTTGCCGCTGGCGAGCACCTGGCCCTCCGGCGTGCCGAGGGCCCAACCCAGCTTCGTGCCGCCGATGTCGATCGCGGCGAGGAGCGCGCCCATCGGGCTACTCCTTGAGGAAGAGGTAGTACAGCTGTCCCTCGGAGCGCGTCGCGCCCGCGCGACGCTCCGCCTCGGGACCGATGCCCAGGTAGATGTCGGCGCGTCCCGCCGTACGGATCGCGCCGCCGGTGTCCTGGTCGAACATCAGCTGTCGGTAGGTGACCGTGCCCCGTGACGACGGCAGCTGCGCGTCGACGTAGCAGATCGCGCCGCGGGGGAAGAGGCTCTTGTCGGTGGCCAGGGTGCGGCCGGAGGTGACCTCCTCGTTGAGCGATCCGCGCGGGGTCCCGTTGATCTGCTGGAAGAAGACGAAGGAGTCGTTGCGGTCGAGGTATTGCTGCACCTTGGCCGGGTGGCGCGACGCCCAGGCACGAATCTGCGCCAGAGACAAGCTGTTGGCGTCGATGTGTCCGTCCTGGACGAGCATCCGGCCCAGGGACTTGTACGGGCGACCGTTCTTGCCCGCGTAGCCGAAGCGCGCTTCGCCGCCGTCGGGCAAGCGGATGATCGCCGAACCGTTGACGTGGGCGATGAACGCGTCGAGCGGATCGCTCAGGTAGGCGAGCTCGAGTCCCTGCCCGCCCAGGAAGCCGGCCTCGATCACGCTACGCGTGGGATAAGGCTCGAGGCCCGAGGCCGTGCGCCGACCGAGGATCGTGCCATCCGCCGTCTTCTCGAGGTCGGGGGGCAGGGCGTACAGCGGGTGGCGGTACTTGCCCTCAGGAAAGAGGCTGCCCTCGAGGATCGGCGTGCAGTACGCCGTGAACAGGACCCCTCCGCCGCGGCCATCCCAACCCGCGCTCTTGTACCACTGGAACTCGGCGCGCACACGAGCCTCGAAGTCGTCGGGGCCGGTGCTGGTGCCGAGCAGCTCGCGAAAGCGCTCGAGGCTGCGCAGCGCGCGGTCGTGGGTGACCCCCGCGATCGGGAAGGCGTTCGCCGCGCTCTTCAAGCGCGTCCAGTGCAGCGAGCGCTCGAGTGGCGCCGTAACCGCCATCCGCTCGAGCCAGACGTGGCCGATGCCGGGAGCCGGCTCGTC
>JAQBVH010000571.1 GCA_027623615.1 Planctomycetota bacterium
CCCCGAGCTCCGCGAGCCAGGCCTGCAGCTCGAGCGCCTGCGCGCGGATCGAGAGGTCCGGGCGCGCCCCCGTCGACAGGCCGTAGCCGGGTAGGTCGGGGACCAGCACCCGGTAGCGCTCGGCCAGAAGCGGCGCGAGCTGGTCGAAGTTGTCGAGGCCGCCTGGGCTGCCGTGCAGGAGCACGATGGCCGGCGCCGCCTGCGGTCCGAGGTCGCGATAGACGATGCGCGCCCTCTCTCCGGTCGGACCGTCGGCGGCGAACACGGGCGTCTCGGCCGACGTGAGGCCCTCAGGCACGGGCGGCTCGCCAGCGCTGAGCCACACGATCAAGGAGGACACCCAGAGCGCCAGCCAGACGAGGGCGACAACCTTCAGGGCGCGCTTCACCTCGCGCGCCTCAGGCACTGGTTGCCCTGCCGCGACGCGCGAGGGTCAGGGCGGGCGAGGGAACGGTTCGGCAGGGCGGACCGGGGACGTGCACGAGCTCGACGGTCTCGGGGTCCACCGCCACGCGGCACTGGCTGCGGGTCTCGGCGTCCTCGCGGTGCATGCACGCGGTCAGCGCGCTCGGCCCGCGGTCGTGGTCGCACTGGAAGCGTTCGAGCAGGGCACGATCCACGCCGCCGTGCTCGCGCCGAAACTCCGCGTAGCGCGCCGCCCGCGCCCGCTGCGCAGCGGGCTGGTCGTAACCGGACGATGCGATGGGGCGCAGGTCGTCCGCGTCCTCGTTCGCCGCGAGCTCGAGCCCGTCCCAGCGGAACCAGTGCGCCGGCGCTCCGGGGGCGATCGCGAGCACCACGCAGGGCGGGTAGGGAGTGAGGTCGAGCGTGGCGAGGGCCTCTCCCAGCTCCGACGCGGCGCCATGGTGGGCTAGGTCACGCACGAGCAGACCCCGGCTGCGCGGCACCTGGGGCGCCGGTCCGCGGCTGGCCACGTAGCCGTTCAAGAGGCACACGGTCAGCCCGTGCTCGTTGACCGCGAGCCAGGTGCCGCCGTGGTCGCCGTCCGCCGGCAGGACCACCCGAGTGCCCGCGAGGAGCTCCTCGAGCGGGGCGCGCTCGGGACCGCGCTCCTTGCGCTCGTCCCGATTGAACAAGAGGTCGTAGCCGTCCCTAGCTGGCCGCCAGGCCCAGCTCAGCGTGCACACGCACGCTGCTCCTGCCAGTAGCGGAGGGTCGAGGGGGCCACGCCGAACTCCTTGTCGAAGGCGTACGCGTTCATGCGCAGGGCCACCGCGATCAGGGCGTAGTGGTGGACCGTGTGGCTCATCAGGACCTGGAGCTCGCGCTCGACGGTCGAGCCGGCCCAGGGGGTCTCTTCGGGCTGGGCGCCCTCGGCGTCCGCCTTGACGAGCAGCGCCGGCGCCCAGGAGGCACCGTCGAGCTCCTTCATCCGGCCGATCGTGCTCAGGATCTTGGCGGCGGCCGCCGCCGGATCGGCCTCGAGGGCGGGATCCCGCTCACGCCGGTCGTAGTCGATGCGCTCCTCGAGCAGCCCCTCGAAGAAGCGGTCGTAGAAGTCGAGCATGTGACGGAAGTGGCACCCGGCACCGCTGAGACCGACCGAGGGCTCCGCCTTGGCGTACAGCGTCGGCTGCATGCCCTCGAGGACCGTGAGGCCCTGTTCGAGCAGGCGAACGTTGTCGTCGATGAGGGTTTGGAGGGGACTCATTCAGGCTTCGCATCCCACGACGGGTGTGAACTGGGACTCCACCGCGCGCTGCGCCAGCAGGGCGAGGTCCTTGCGGTCCTCGGCCGTGACGGGATGATCCCCAAAAGCAACGGTCGCGTCGATACGGGTCAGCTTCAGAAGTGCCAAGAAATGGGGAGCGAAGGGGACGTCGCCCCACCAGCACACAGAGAGGTGGGCTGGGGGCGCCCCTGCGGGCGTGCGGTAGTGGAGCGCCGCAAAGGATACCGGGACTCCAGTACGGATCGGGACCTCGAAAATGGACGGTTTGAAGCGCTGAACCGCTTCACCCTTGGTCGAGGTGCCCTCCGGAAAGACCACCACGCCGCGACCGAGGTCGAGGGTCTCCTGAACCTGGGGCAGGACGCGCGAGAGGTCCCTGGTCCGCGAACGGTCGATGAACAGGGTCCCCGCGAGTGAGGCGAGCCACCCCATCATCGGCCAGCCCGAGATCTCCGCCTTGGCCAGGAAGCGGCCGCGGAGGCGGGTGTAGAGCACGATGATGTCGAGGTACGACAGGTGGTTGGACACCAGGAAGAAGGGTGGCTTGGGCGGGGTCCCCACGATCTCGATCCGCACGCCCAGGAGCCAGCACGACCCCGTGGCCCAGGTATAGGTGCAGCAATCGACGATGGCCCAGCGGGCGCGGGCCGAGAACAGGCCTGCGAGCAATCCCACGAGCAGGGGCGGCCCCATCAGGAGGGTCAACGTCCCCATCGACGCCAGGCGCCACACCACGCGCAGCGTGATCACGACACTCCTCCCCTTGCCCCTGATACCAGGGGCCCATTCCCATCGATGCTCCAGGGGATCACCGATCGCGCTTCCCGAACATCTTCAAGTGCTTCGGCTGCACTTCGAGATAGGTGAGGAAGTCGACCGTTCCGAACTGACGATCGATGGCCGGCGGGCCGAGCACGTAGGCGCCGTGGCGCAGGTAGATCCCGAACAGGGTCGGCACGGGGACGGGCTGCGACCCGATGTCGGTCGCCTTGCAGGCGAGCTCGGGCAGGGGCTCGGCGTGCAGGGTCGGGTGGACGTGGCCGGCGCGCTCGAGCTGTTGGAAGAGGCGCTGGCCCTCCGCCGGATCCTGGCTGGTCAGGCTGCTGCAGCCAAAAAAGCTGTCGCGCTTGTTGTGGACGACGTACTCGACGAGGCCACGCCAGAGCAGGAACAGGGCACGCTTCGTGCGATGGTCCCGATCGACGCAGGCGCGCCCGAGCTCGATCGAGCGATGCAGGACCTCGTCGGGCAGGGAGCTGAGGTCGAACTCGCTCGCCGAGTAGAAGCCCTTCCCGGAGAGCTCGCTCTCCGCGACCTGCAGCCGGTAGGTCCCGATGCAGGTGCCCTGGTCCACGTGCTCGACCATCAGGTGTTGACACTGGTGGTCGAATGCATCCTCGTCGCGACCGGTGAGGAAGGACTCGTCCAGTCCCTCCCCCAGCTCCAGGTTGAAGACCCGGAAGCGCAGCCGTTGCACCGCCTCGAGGTCCGCGGCCGTCCGCGCGAAGCGCAGGCGGTAGGGACCCTGGACCTCCTCGAGGAGCGGGATCAGGGGCTGTCCGGTTAGCAAGCGATCCGGTTGCGGGGTTGCGGTGAGGGTCACTTCGAGTCTCGTCGATAGGTCGCGGGATCGGCCCGCAGGATATGCAGATCTCCCAGCCTTGTCAGGCGGCCTGTGATCGAGACCTGCTCCGCGACCATCTCGATGACGTGCTCATTAACGGGTGATCCGTCCCGGTCCGCAAGCAAGACGTACTTCATGGGAGACTCAGCCCCCCGAATCCTCAGGGCGGCTGGGACCCCCCCCGCCAGGCAGCGGACCGCGCAGGCCCGGTGAATCTTGCCGTC